>JBDHYM010000056.1:0-15729 GCA_039811405.1 Flavihumibacter sp.
AAAATAACTACTCTGCTGGCAGCAACGCTGTTTGCTGCGGCTGCGATTGCACAGAAGCCGGTATCGCTTTTCAACGGCAAAGACCTGACCGGCTGGAATATTCACGGCACCGAAAAATGGTATGTTGAAAAAGGCGAGCTGGTTTGCGAAAGCGGACCCGACAAAGAGTATGGCTACCTCAGCACCGATAAAGAGTATAAAAATTTCATCCTGACCGTGCAGTTTAAACTGGAAGCCAACGGGAACAGCGGCATTTTCATCCGTTCGGGTATTGAAGGCACCAAGATCAGCGGCTGGCAGGTGGAAGTAGCCCCGCCCGATATGCATACCGGCGGCATCTATGAATCGTATGGCCGCGGGTGGCTGATCCAGCCAAAGCCGGAAGACGAAAAAATGCTGAAAGCGTCTGACTGGAACACCATGAAAATAAAGGTGGACGGCGATGAAGTGACCTCCTGGCTCAACGGAAAAGAGATGGTGCACCTGAAAGATGAGAAGATCGGCCAGGGCAACGGATTTATTGCCCTGCAGATCCACGACGGCGGCGGTATCAAGGTTCGCTGGAAAGACATCAAGATACAGGAACTGCCCAATCGCAAATAATCAAAAACATACCAAGTAATAGTTATGGCTGATCAGCAATCATCCAGGCGCCGGTTCTTACGGAACCTGGCCGCCACCTCGGCGGCAACGGCTGTCGGAAGCAATTTGTTTGCCGAAGAAAAACGTGTACAACGCGAATGGTTATACCGGCAGCCCTTTGCCGCCAATGACCAAATCAATATCGCACTTATCGGCGCCGGTGGCATGGGCACGCAAGATACCATCACCGCCCTCGGTGTGCCGGGCGCCAAGCTCGTGGCTGTTTGCGACTTGTACGACGGCCGCCTGAAAGACGCCAAAAACCGCTGGGGGAACGATATTTTCACCACGCGCAGCTACAAGGAAATACTGGCCCGTAAAGACGTTGATGCGGTGATCGTGGGTACCCCTGACCACTGGCACCAGCAGATATCCATCGATGCCATGAAGGCCGGCAAGCACGTTTATTGCGAGAAGCCGATGGTGCACGATATTACCGAAGGGCCAGCCGTGATCAAGGCGCAGAAAGAAACCGGCGTGGTGTTCCAGGTGGGCAGCCAGGGTGTTTCTTCGCTGGGAAATGAAAAGGCAAAAGAGCTGCTGAGAGACGGCGCCATCGGCACGCTCAACTATGCAGAAGGTTTCTGGGCGCGGCATTCGCCCACCGGCGCCTGGCAGTACCCGATCCCGGCCGATGCCTCACCCGCCACCGTTGATTGGGACACTTTTGTGAGCAATACCAACAAACGCCCCTTTGACGCCACCCGTTTTTTCCGCTGGCGCAATTACCGCGACTATGGCACAGGTATGTCGGGCGACCTGTTCGTTCATCTTTTCAGCTCCCTGCATTTTATCACCAATTCATACGGCCCTGAAAAAATATATGCCGCCGGCGGGCTCCGTTACTGGAAAGACGGCCGCGAAGTGCCCGATGTGCTGATCGGTACCTTTGATTACCCGCAGCAGGGAACCACCCATCCGCCGTTCAACCTGTCGCTGCGTTGTAATTTCGTAGACGGCACCAGCGGTACGACTTATTTGCGCCTGGTGGGCAGTGACGGGGCGATGGATATCGGCTGGGACAGCGTAACCCTTCGCCGCAACAAGACCATCGCGTCAGACGATCCTTTTTACATAGAGCAGTTGAAAAAAGCCGGTAAGCCCGTTAGCGACCGTAAAAAAATACTGGGACCGGAAGAAATAACTTTCGAAGCGGAAAAAGGATATCTCGGCGGACCGCACGATCACTTTGTGAACTTTTTTACCGCCATCCGCAACAAGGGAACGGTAGCAGAAGACGCCGTTTTCGGTTACCGTGCGGCCGCGCCCGCCTTGCTGTGCAACGACAGTTACAACCAGGACAAAGCGATCCGCTGGAATCCCGATAAAATGGAGCTGAAAAAATAAATTAAGATGAGAACATTCAAATTCTATAAAACTGCCGCTGCATTGGTGGCCGGCAGTTTTTTATTTGCCTGTAACGATGCCGGGCAGCCAAAGGTAGCCGACGACAATGTATTGGCGCCGATTCCCGATTCAACAACCGTTGCCGCAAGTACGCCCGCCGATACTTTGTTCGACGGGAAAACACTGGCGGGCTGGCATGGCTACAACAAGACAGGCGCCGTGAAAAACTGGACGGTAGAAGACGGTGTGCTGGTATGCCATGGCGCCGCGCACGGCGATACCGGGGGCGACCTGGTAACCGATAAAGACTATGCCAATTTTGAGCTGAGCTGGGATTGGAAGATCGGTAAAGGAGGTAACAGCGGTGTGATGTACCATGTGGTGGAAGACAAGAAATACGAGGGGCCGTATATGACCGGTCCGGAGTACCAGATGATCGATGACATCGATTTCCCCGAGAAGATCGAAGACTGGCAGAAGACCGGCGCCGACTATGCCATGAACCTCGCTGATACCAGCAAGAAAAAGCTGAAGCCGGTGGGAGAGTGGAACAGCAGTAAGATCGTTTTCAACAATGGTCATGTGGAGCACTGGTTGAACGGCGAAAAGATCGTGGAGTTCCAGGCCTGGACTCCCGATTGGGAAAAGAAAAAGAAAGAAGGCAAATGGAAAGGATATCCTGATTATGGCAGCGCCAAAACCGGCAAGATCGCTTTGCAGGATCATGGCGCCAAAGCCTATTTCAGGAATATCGTGCTGAAGCCGCTGTGATGATCCGCCGGGTTTTGATAACCGGCGCCAGCGGCGCATTGGGTACGGTCACTACCCGTTATTTTCTCGACAGGGGGTATGCGGTGACGGCTGTACTATCGTCGATGCACAAACGAAGCTTGTTGCCCGAACACCCGTTGCTTGAGGCGGTGGCCATTGATCTGACCGATGAGGCGGCCACGTTTCAACTGTTCCAGCAACAAATCAACCTTCACCCGGAACTGGAAGGGGTGCTTCTGCTCGCCGGCGGTTTTGCCATGGGCAGCGTGGGAGCGGCCGACGATGCAGCCCTGCAGCAGCAGTACCGGCTGAATTTCCTGACGGCGTATCATGTGGCGCGGCCCGCTTTCTCTTATTTTGAAAAAACCGGCAAGGGCAGGCTGGTGTTTATCGGCGCCCGGCCGGCCCTCGTGGCTTCAGCCGGTGCGGCCATGTCGGCCTATGCATTGTCGAAGTCCCTGCTGTTCCGCCTCGCCGAACAGATGAACGCAGCCACGAAAAAACAAGACCTCACCGCTACAATGATCGTTCCCGCTGTTATCGATACGCCCGCCAATCGCCAATCCATGCCCGGAGCGGATTTCTCCGACTGGACGCCGCCGGAGCATATAGCAGCAATAATGGAGCGGCTGTTCAGTGCGCCTGCCTCGGTGCTGCGCGAGCCGGTGTTGACGCTATATGAGTTGCCTGACTCTTGACACCGGCTGATGCCGTATTTTTAGTGTATTGAAATTAATCCTGAAAATTAATAAGATCATGCGTCATTGGTTATTGGCGGCGGTTTGTCTGGCAGGTTCCGCCTTTTCTCTCCGGGCCCAGGAGCACAACTTTTCGACCGAGTACATCAGGCCGGCCGACCCGCTGGTACAGGAAAAGCTGGCGGCCTGGCAGGACCTGAAATTTGGTCTCTTCATGCACTGGGGCACGTATAGCCAGTGGGGCGTGGTAGAGAGCTGGAGTATTTGCCCGGAAGACGAAGGCTGGACCCAACGCCGCGGGCCGTATTCGGCCAATTACAACGATTACGTAAAGGCCTATGAGAACCTGCAGACCACGTTCAACCCGGTCAGGTTCGACCCGCAGAAATGGGCCGACGCCGCCAAAGAAGCGGGTATGAGATACGTGGTGTTCACTACCAAGCACCACGATGGCTTCAGTATGTTCGACACCAAAGAATCGGATTACAAGATCACTTCACCCAAAACGCCTTTCTCCGCCAGTCCGCGTGCGAATATTGCCAAAGAAATTTTTACTACGTTCCGCAACGACGGGTTTATGATCGGGGCTTATTTCTCCAAACCCGACTGGCACCAGCCTGATTACTGGTGGAAGTATTTTCCGCCGAAAGACCGGAACGTAAACTATGATCCGAAAAAATACCCCGAGCGATGGAATGCGTATAAAACGTTTACGCACCGGCAGATCGGCGAGCTGATGAGCGACTACGGCAAGATAGACATTCTCTGGCTCGACGGCGGCTGGGTGCGCCCGAAAAAGAGCATCGACCCTTCGGTAGAATGGCAGAAAGCCATTACCTACGACCAGGACATTGATATGGCCACCATCGCGGCTGATTCGCGCAAAAAGCAACCCGGGCTGCTGGTGGTGGACCGTTCGGTGGGCGGCGCTTACGAGAACTATGTAACACCCGAGCAAACCATTCCGGCAAAGCCGCTGGATTTCCCCTGGGAGAGCTGCATCACTATGGGCAATAGCTGGAGCTATGTGCCGAACGATGTGTACAAGCCTACCGGCAAGCTCATCAATATGTTATTGCGGATCGTTTCGCGCGGGGGGAATTTCCTGCTGAACATCGGACCTTCACCCGAAGGTGATTTTGCAGATACCGCTTACCTGCGGCTGAAACAGATCGGCGGCTGGATGAGAACACATGGTGAAGCCGTGTATGGAACCATTCCCCTGGCGCCGTATGAGAACGGACGCCAGGTGTACCTGCAAAGCAAAGACGGGCAAACGGTGTATGTGCATGTACTTGCCGAAGAGGGCGAAGACCTGGTAGAACTGCCCGGCAGCATCGATATAACCAGCACGGGTGTACGCAATGGCTGGCGGGTGAGCTGCCTCGATGATGCTTCGCTGAAGCTGAAAGTCGGCCAGGAAGGAGAGAAGCTGGTTATTCAATTGCCGGCCGCTGCTAAGAAAAAGCTGGCGGGCAGCAGATATGCAGTGACTTTCAAAGCCGTTCGTCCAAAAACGAAAGGATAAAAACGGCGGCATCCTTCCATCGCTTGCGGGCGCCGAAACCGGCAAAGAGGGGGTTGAAATTTTTGTGCAGCTCGTGCCCGATATGCGGGTACAGCTTCATGGCATGAACGATGCCGGCTTTCCCGGCGCCGGCATCGATACATTCGCTGGCACAGGCCGGGCCGCCGCCTTTCCGCGGCGACACCACGCGGTCGCTTCCGCCGGTGATGCTGACCACCGGCACAACTGCATGTCCGATCCAGGTGCTGTCGAACAGGGCGCCCCAGCAATTGACGACGGCTTTTATACCAGCCAGCCGCTCATCCGCCGGCAGGCGATAAACAAATTGCAATACCGTCATGGCGCCTGCCGAGTTGCCGGCCAGGATGATCCTGTTCGTATCGATGTGCAGCTCGGTGGCGTGGTCTTTGAAATAACGGACGGCGGCGGCCAGATCAACTGTTGCGTCTATACATGCCTGTTGCAGGTCGTCGGCATTGCGGAGCGGGTGACCCTTGCTTTTGCGGTAGTTGATCGATGCGCAGTAGAAGCCATGCGATGCGTAGGCCTTGCTGAAAAAGGGTGTGCTGGCCGATCTCTTGTTGCCGAGCCTGAAGCCGCCGCCATGCAGGTTGATCAGCAACGGGCGCAGGCTGTCGCCAGCGTGTACAGGTGCGTACCAGTCGAATGCATACGATGCTCTTTTTTCATGGGCAACCGGCTGGCGGTAGTAACCGCCGGACCCACGCAGCCACCCCCGTTTTTGCGCCGGCAATAGCAAAGGCGCCAGGGAGAAGCATAACAGAAATGCGGTCGCGCGGCTTACCCTTTTTGACATATCTTCAATGTTACAAAATCAATGCTGAACATTTCATCAAGAACATGAAAACAACGCTGTTTTTTTCCCTTTGCCTGCTGGCCGTGATGCCGCTGCTGGCCCAACAGAAAAAGATTTTTGCCGAGAACGACCTGCATATTCAGTGGCAGTTGGTGACCAATAATTTCGAAGAAAAGAACCTGGCACAGAACCAGTTTGTGCTCAGCAACAAAGGAAAGAAGAAATTTCCGGCGGCCGGCTGGGTGATTTATTTTGCTTCTTCCCGCAACAGCGTGCCGGCGGCGGCGGTGGAAGGGCTTGCCGTAACGCATGTGAACGGAGACGTGTTCAGGCTGGCGCCTACCGCCGATTTTAAAGGCATCGATGCGGGCAGGTCGGTGACCATGTGGTATGTGACCGAAGGCGCCACCTTCAACAAGGCGGGCATGCCCAACGGCATGTATATCGTGTGGGACCAGCAGCCCGATAAAGGATATGCATTGCAGCACCTGACCCGCGCGCCCTTCCTCGATAAAACCGAAACCTATCGCACGGCGACCGATACCTACAACCGCAATGCCGCTTTTACAGAGGCGCCTGCCGAATCTGTTGCACCCGTATTGCCGACGCCGGTGTTCTGGCAAAAAAATGCAGGCAGCTTTACGGTCGACGGAGAGGTGGCCATTCTGAACGGGGGAAATTTTGAGCGCGAAGCCAGGCTGCTGGCGGCTGACATTAAAACACTGACCGGAAAGGAACCGGCCATTGCCAAAGCATTTGTGATGGCCACGCGGGTGATTGCCCTGGAACAGGCGGCCATGGCGCCCGAAGCCTATGAGCTGGATATTACCGATAAACAAGTGGTGATCCGTGCTGCTGATGCAGCGGGTATTTTTTACGGTATCCAGTCGCTCAAGGCGCTGGTGCCGGTAAAAGCCTGGCAGCAGCCTGCGGCGGCGATTACGATTCCTGCCTACACGATCAAAGACACGCCGCGCTTTGGATACCGCGGGCTTATGGTGGACATAGGCCGCAATTTCCAGACGAAGGAAGAGCTGATGCGCATCATCGACCTGATGGCGTTGTACAAGCTGAATACGCTTCATTTTCATTTCAGTGAAGACGAGGGATGGCGGGTGCAGATGCCTTCGCTTCCCGAGCTGACGGAAATAGGTTCACGGCGGGGGCATCCGATGGATGACAAGAAAAACCTGCCGCCTTCTTATGGCGCCGGACCGACGCCGGGACTGCTGCCCGCCAGTGGCTATTATACGAAGGATGAGTTTATCGACATACTCAGGTATGCGACAGCCAGGCACGTGAACGTGATTCCCGAGGTAGAAACGCCGGGGCATGCCCGTGCTGCTGTTAAGTCGATGGAAGCACGGTATGAGAAGTACAAGGCGCTGGGCAATATGGAAGAAGCTGAACGTTTTCGCCTGGCCGACCCCGATGACAAATCGGTGTACAGTTCGGCACAGGCCTGGACCGACAATGTCATGTGCGTGGCGCGGCCTTCGGTATATCGCTTCGTGGAAACCGTTGTAGACGATATCATAGCGATGTACACGGAAGCGGGCGCGCCGCTGGCCACCATTCACATGGGCGGCGACGAAGTGCCCGATGGTGCCTGGGAGAAGTCTCCCATCTGCCAGGCATTCCTGGCAAAGAATGAGCAGTACACTGAAACAAATGACCTCTGGTATTATTATTATGCCCGGGTGGCGAAGATACTGGCCGACAGAAAGCTGGCTTTATCGGGCTGGGAAGAAGTCGGCATGCGGAAGACCCAGTTGCATGGCCGCAAAAAGCTGATCGTAAACCCCCGGCTGGCCAACGAAGGTTTCCGTTTGTATGTATGGAATAATATGGTGGGTTGGGGCAATGAAGACCTGCCGTATCGTCTCGCCAACGCCGGGTATAAAGTGGTGCTGGCGCCGGTTAGCAACAACTACTTCGATATGTCGTATTACAAGGATCCCGAAGAGCCCGGTTATTACTGGGGCGGCTTTGTGGACATCGACAAGCCTTTCTATTTTACGCCGTTCGACTATTTCAAGAACACCAGCGAAGACGCTGCCGGCAACCCGGTAAAGCCGAGTGCATTCATTGGCAAAGACCACCTGACCGATTTCGGCAAAAGCAATATACTCGGTTTGCAGGGGCTGATCTGGGCGGAGACCCTGCGCAGCGCGGGCGATCTCGAATACATGATCCTGCCGAAATTACTGGGCATGGCCGAAAGGGCCTGGGCCAAAGACCCCGAATGGGCGCAGGAGACCGACAAGAACAGGCTGGATGCGGGTTATGCGATCGCCTGGAACCAGTTCCTGACGGCCGTGGGCAATCGCGAATTGCCGAAGTTGAACTGGTACAACAAGGGATATGCCTATCGTATCCCGGTGCCGGGACTGAAGATGGAGAACGGCCAGGTATATGCGAATATGCAGATGCCCGGCTTCGAGATCAGGTACACTTCCGACGGAACCGAACCCTCGGTTTCCAGCAAGCTGTATGCCTCGCCGGTTCCCTATACGGAAAAGCTGCGGTTCCGGGCCTTTACGGCGGCGGGTCGCGGAAGCAGAACCATTTCGGTTAACCCAGTACGTTAGCAAAAAAATACTTTATATGAACTACCAGGCTGCGCCTGACCGTTACCAAAGCATGCAGTACCGACGCTGCGGAAAATCAGGTTTGTTATTGCCCGCACTTTCGCTGGGGCTGTGGCATAATTTCGGCGCTATCGACGATGAAGAGAATGCAAGGCAGATGCTGCGCAACGCTTTCGACAATGGCATTACCCATTTTGACCTGGCCAATAACTATGGGCCGCCGCCGGGTTCGGCCGAAGAAACATTCGGCAGGTTGTTCCGCCAGGATTTCGCGGGTCATCGCGACGAGCTGATTATTTCGAGCAAAGCGGGCTATACCATGTGGGCCGGCCCCTATGGCGACTGGGGCTCCAAAAAATACCTCGTAGCCAGCCTCGACCAAAGTTTGCGTCGCATGGGATTGAATTACGTGGATATCTTCTACCATCACCGGCCCGATCCCAATACGCCGCTCGAAGAAACCATGATTGCGCTTGATGGCATTGTGCGCAGCGGCAAAGCCCTGTATGTCGGCATTTCCAATTATGGCGCCCGCGAAGCGCGGCAAGCCATTAAAATGTTGCGGGAGCTTGGTACGCCCTGCCTGATTCACCAGCCCCGCTACTCGCTGTTTGATCGCTGGGTGGAAAAACGCCTGCTGGGCGTATTGGAAGCGGAAGGCGTGGGCTGCATATCTTTCTCGCCGCTGGCCCAGGGACTGCTTACCAACAAATACCTCGGCGGTATTCCCGCCGATTCCCGCGCCGCTTCTCATCGCGGCAATGGCGCCATCGAAGAAGGAGCGGTCACGAAGGAAAAGCTGGCTAAGATCAAGGCGTTGAACGAGCTTGCGCAGCAACGCGGGCAAAGCCTTGCCCAGTTTGCGTTGGCCTGGATATTAAAAGACCCGCGCATTACCTCCGTGCTCATCGGCAGCAGCAGGCCCGCGCAGATCACCGATTCGATCGGTTGCCTGAAGAATACGGCTTTCAGTGCAGACGAGCTGAAGAAGATCAATGCGATCATGGAATAGCGATGCCCGCTGTTCCCGAACGTGCCCGGCTGTATGAAATTAAATTTTCGTCAGTGCGGTACCCTTGTGGGCAGCGATATGGTCTGTTTTGTCGCTTTTTATTTCGTACTGTGGATCAGCTTCCGTGGCATGGTGCGTATAGCCTTTATAGTCGAAATCTTTGGTGTGTACTTTTATGATCGTGCCTGAAACCCTGCCTGCTTCCGAATTCCAGCTGACGGTGTCGCCGACCTTGAATGTTGTGTGCATGATTGTGTTCTTATTGGTTAAGCAAATTGTCGTCGGAATAAAATACATGGTTGCCAACTACCCTGGCGGGTGATGTATAGCTGTGCTCTTCGGCTTTACCGGCTGCCATAATATGCAGCACCGTCCAGCCTTTTGCTTTCAGGTAATCGGATACCATCGAGCGATGGCAACGCCACCAAACCGCTTCGGCGCACATATAAACAGTGGGCGACTGCGATGCGACGGCTTCCAGTTCAGCCATGCCTTTTGCAAACCCTTCGGTTTCCATATAGTCGGCATAGCCCCGGAAGGAAGCATTGCGCCAGCGGGTATTTTTCGAGTCTTTCTGCTCTTTTCTCCTGCCACCCAAATCTTGCAGGTACAGGTAGCGGATGCCATTTTCAGCGAGTGTTCTTTCCAGGTTCTCCCGGTCGAACTGCGGAAACTTCCGTGAACCCGGAAGCCGCCGGATGTCTGCCAGCGTTTTTATCCCGAACGATTGCAGCATCGCCATAAAATCGGCCAGGCTATGGGTGGAATGGCCAATACTGTAAATGGTATGTTTGCCGGGCATGCTCATGTTTCGTTCTTTAACAGGCTGCCGTTTTAGGTAAAATCAAACTGCATTTCATTCAGCTTACGGTACAAGCCATCCGCCGCCATCAGCTCGGCATGCGTACCCGCTTCCAATACCGCTCCTTTTTCGATCACCACAATTTTGTCGGCGCTGCGTATGGTAGACAACCGGTGCGCGATCACAAACGAGGTGCGGTCTTTCATCAGGTTTTCGAGCGCTTCCTGCACCAGTTGCTCGCTTTCACTGTCGAGGGCTGAAGTGGCTTCATCGAGAATGAGGATGGCCGGGTTTTTCAGGATGGCCCGCGCGATGGCGATGCGTTGTCGCTGCCCGCCGCTGAGCTGGATGCCCCGTTCACCTACGAGCGTATCATACCCTTCGGGAAAACCGGCAACGAACGCATGGGCATTTGCCTTGACGGCGGCGGCTTCTATATCGGCATCGCTGGCGCCGGGACGGCCATAGGCAATATTTTCACGGATGGTGCCGCCGAACAGGATCACTTCCTGCGGTACATAGGCGAGCTGGTGACGAAGCTGCGACAGCGGGAACGACTTCGCGTCTTTCCCGTCGAAACGAATGCTGCCTGCATCGGGCTGGTAGAACTGCAGCAGGAGGGATGCAATCGTGGTTTTACCGGCGCCGCTAGGGCCGACAAGCGCCACCTGCTGCCCCGGCGAAGCGGAAAGGGTCAGGCTGCGCAGCACCGGTACATCGGGCCGCGACGGATACCGGAAAGCCACCTGGTCGAAACTAACGGCGCCGTGTAGCCGAAATGCAGGATCGGTATCGATGTGCGCCAGGGTAACAGGCTCTCCCGTTTCCTGCAATATCTCGCGGATGCTTTCAGTGGCGCCAAGGGTTTTTTGCAACTGCGAGAACAGGTCCGCAAAGCCGGCGAAAGTGCCGCCCACCAGCACCGAGAAGATGACGAACATGGTGAGCAGGCCGATGCTTAGCTGCCCTGATTGTACCAGTCTGGCGCCATACCACATCACGAAAGCGATGGTGCCGAACAGGCTGAACACCATAAACGAGATGAAAGCGCCGCGGTAGCGGGCATTGGTAATAGCAGTATCCACCACGTCGTGCACGCTTTTGCTGTAGCGATTCACCTCTTCGTATTCATGCGTAAACGCTTTCACCACCGTGATGCCATGGAAAGCATCGTTAACGATATTGCCGCTTTCGGCAAGCTGGTCCTGCGCACGCCGCGCCAGTTTGCGGATAAACCGGCCGAAGATCACGGCCAGCACGGCCAGCAAAGGCACTACCGATAACATCACCAGCGCCAGCTTCGCATTGATCCAGAAAATAAAGGCCAGCCCGATCAGCAGCGTGAAAACGCCGCGCAAAAACTCGGCGAGGGTGAAAGACAACGCATCTTGTATATAAGACAGGTCTGAAGAGATGCGGTTGGCCAGTTCACCCACTCTTTTCTCGCTGAAAAACGACATGGGCATGGTGAGCAGCCGGCTGAACACATCTTTCCGCATATTCGCGAGCGATCGCTCACCCACTTCGGTAAGCAGGTACACGCGCAGGAAAGAAAAAATGGTTTGAACACCCAGTTGCGCGAAGATCAGCAGCAGGCAAAAATTGAGACTCCAGTTGGCAGACTTAAGCCGTGCGCCAAGTCCCGGTACCACGCTGTCGGAGAAAGCGCCCGGGGCCGGCGTGGTGGCATGGTTACCCGCCGCATCGATCATTTTGCCGAGAAAAAGGGGAAACAGGCTGGTGCTGAAAGCAGAAAGGGCAATGCAAACAAGCGCCGCCAGGAAGCGCCAGCGGTAGGGACGCATATACGAGAACAGCCCCATGGCTTGTTGTAATCGCGCACGTGTTATCTTTACTTTAGGTCTGTCGTCCTGCCCTGATCTGGCCATAGACCGCAAGTTAATCAACCCATTCAATCGCGCGCAATGAATATAGCCCGCTGTATTTTATTTATTTGTTTGGTTACCGGCGCGCACAGGAGCCTGGCGCAGCAATCCCGTCCCGCCTACGATGAATATGATCCGCCATCTACGCTCAACGTACCGGCGCACCCTGTCGCCCGCGCGAAATTTCCTTTCATCGATGTGCACAACCACCAGCGATCGATGGGCAAAGCTGCTTTGCGCGACCTGGTCGCGGAAATGGACAAAATGAATATGCGGGTAATGGTGAACCTCAGTGGCGGGTCGGGTACATCGTTGAAAAATATGGTGGAATCGATCCGTGAAAACTATCCAGGCCGCTTCCTGGTTTTTGCCAATGTCGATTTCAGCGGTATCGGCGAAGCCGGCTGGCCGGAAAAAGCGGCGGCGCAACTGGCCGAAGACGTCAGGAACGGCGCTGCGGGCCTCAAGATATTCAAGAACCTGGGCCTTTCGGTTAAGGATAACCGTGGAAAACGCGTGGCGGTAGACGATCCGCGGCTGGATGCCATTTGGGCGAAAGCGGGCGAATTGAAAATACCGGTGCTGATCCATACGGCCGATCCGAAATCGTTCTGGGATCCGCTGGACGAAAAGAACGAAAGGCTGATGGAGCTGCAAACCCATCCGGGACGGCAACGTGGTCCCGGCAATCCCGCTCCCTGGGAAACGCTGATTGAAGAACAGCATCGTATGTTTGCCAAACATCCCCAAACAACTTTTATTGCCGCGCATTTTGGCTGGTATCCCAACGACCTCGACAAGCTCGACGAATTGCTGACGCGTTTACCCAACGTGATGGTAGAAATGGGGGCCGTGATCGCCGAACTGGGTCGCCAGCCCCGGCGCGCCCGTGCTTTCTTCGAGAAGTACCAGAACCGGATCCTGTTCGGGAAAGACAGTTGGGTACCCAGCGAGTATGCCACCTATTTCCGGGTGCTGGAAACCGAAGACGAATACTTTCCTTACCATAAACGTTACCATGCATTTTGGCGGATGTACGGTATGGGGTTGCCCGACAACATCCTTAAAAAAGTGTACGCGGAAAATGCAATGAAGTTATTTCCCATGCTACCGCTTACAGCCAACTAGCCTATTGTTTGGCGGCAGGCGGCAACACCCAGCGGTTCAAACTATTATCAGCGCCTTCCAGCACTACTTTGGTGAACTCCGGGTGATTGGCCCATGGAATACTGGCATGCCGCTGTGAAGCGGGCACTTCAGCAGCGAGGGTATAGTCATCTTTGCCCCCGGTCTTATACTGGTTGCTGTTACTGATCCAGATTTTTATGGTTGATTTGTCGGCGGGGTTTAAAGGCGTCCATTCGATGTCCAGCCTGTCCTGGAAGGCATTGACCTGCATATCGATCAGCGATACGGGGCCTGTCAGGGGAATGCCGTCTGTTTCGCGGCGAACAGCATCGGGCACCCGTATCTGCATAAACCGGGCGATGGTGGGGAATATGTCGACTATGCCGGGTTTCCTGAAATTAGGATATACATTGATGTTAGCCAGATTGGTTACCATCCAGGTGCTTCGTTGCCTGTCGGATTGGCCGCCATGTCCCTTTCCGTCTTTTTCGCTGCGCCCGTGATCGGTAGTGATTACCAGCAGCCACTCTTCGCCAAAGGCCTGCTCACGGTAACGGATAGCCGACCAGAGCCGGCCCATCTGCGCGTCGAGCATGCCGACAGCCTTATAAAAGGGCTCGCTGTCGCCGTACATATGGCCCATGTCGTCGGTATATTCCAGGTACACCCAGGAGAGATCGGGCGCCTGGTTTCTGATGCCGCTCACGGCGGCGTCAACAACCGTTTCGTCGATGCGATGCATGAAATCCCGCTGGTTATCATGCGGAAAGCGAAGCGTGTCAAGTTCAAAGCCGTCGGCATGGTAGTCGACCTCCAGGTGGCCGGTTTGCGGCAGTCCGTCGCCCACCAGCCTGGTGCGGTTGTCGAGCCAGCTCGAATAAACAGCGATCTTGCCCGCAGGGTATTGCTCCTTATACAACCTGAAAATAGTGGGGTAGTGGTAGTTGGGCGCGGCGATATCATTGTCCCAGACATTGTGCTTATTGGCCCAGGTGCCTGTCAGCAGGCTGTTGTAACCCACCGCTGAGATGGTGGGCGTTTCGGAGTAAGCGCCCTTCGCACCGCCCACAAAGGCACGCAGGTATTTCCCTCTTTTGGCAATGGCGTCCATGGAAGGAGTGGATACCTTTTCAAGCACGTCGGCGGGAATGCCGTCGGCGATGACGAATACGGTTTTCTTGCGCGGCGTTTTTTGCGCCGGTGCAGGGCGGGATGCAAACAAAAAGATGGAAATCAGCAGAAATGCGCCTTTCCAGGTACTGACAGGTATTTTCATGGCTGCTATTATAGCGCCAAATTACTATTTACAGCTGCTGGCGCAGGTTAAGTTTTCGTGTACAGCGCCGTTACTGTATGGCGTCTATTTGTTGCTCCAGGATATGCAGCAGCGCCGGCTCGGCTTCATTCAGCTTTTTGAGCAATTCGATCTGGTTGCAACCCCTTACGTAATTGTGGTAAGGATACCTGGCGCCATAATAAACGTCGTTGTTAAAATGATCTGTCAGGAAACGGATGGCCTGCATATAGATCATAATTTTACCCGCAAAAACAAAATGCGCTTTTTCGGCCGTCGTCAGTTCCTCTTTCATCTCCTGGAAATAGCCTTTCACGATGGCTGAGAAGATCGGGATGCGGATGGCGATTTTGCTGAAATCTTTTTCTTCTTCGCTGACGGGCGACAGATAAGTGCGCAGCATATCGCCCACATCGCTGAAAAAATAGCCAGGCATAACGGTATCGAGGTCGATCACGCAGATGCCTTTTTTGTTTTTGTCGAGCAGTACGTTGCTGATCTTGGTATCGTGGTGCATCACCCGTACAGGGTATAGCGCGGGGTGGTTACATATATGTTCGTATTCATCGACGATAGCGGCTTGCGACCGTATGAAGTCGATGGCGTCGGTTGCTTCGGCAATGCGGGTGGCGTCGCCATTCAGCAGGGTGCTTTTGAACTGGTCATATCGCAAACGCAGGTTGTGGAAATCAGGCAGGGTAACCTTGAGCCGCTGCGGGTCGAAACCAGCCAGCCGCGCCGTGAAGCGGCCGAATTGTACAGCCGCTTCGAATGCCTCACCGGCATTTGCCACCACGTCGATCGATTGTGAGCCCTGTACATAGGGCGTAAGCCGGTAATAGCCCATTTCTTCACTCCAGAACATGGTTTGCTGCCGGCGGTTGGCCAGGGGATGCACAAAAAAGTAATCGGGATGGTGTTGCCGCAGGTGCATATCGATCAGCCGCAGGTTTTCGGCGATGTCTTCTGGCCGGCGAAAAACATCCTGGTTGATCTTTTGCAAGATGAATTGCTGGTCCCGGCAGTTGACAAGATAGGTGGAATTGATCAATCCCGACCCGAAGGGTCTGTACGTCATATCTTCCAACGGAATGGGAAAATCGGCCAGAATTGTTTTGACAAGGTCTTGTTGCGCTATTGCATTCATCGGCAGCTAACTTACACGATTCAGGCCAATATAGTGTAAGCAACCGTTTGTTTTTAGGGCGATTTT
>JBDHYM010000057.1:0-15708 GCA_039811405.1 Flavihumibacter sp.
CTTCCTGCGACGAAACAGCGGCAGCCGTGTGCAAAGACGGTGAAATATTGTCGAATGTCGTCGCCTCGCAGCAAGAGCATGCCGAATACGGCGGCGTAGTACCCGAACTGGCCAGCCGCGCACATATGCAGCAGGTGGTGCCGGTTGTAAGCCGCTCCCTGCACGATGCCGGTATGCAGGTCGGCGATATCGACGCGGTTGCGTTCACGCAGGCGCCGGGACTGATCGGAGCGCTTTTTGTCGGCGCGCAGTTTGCACGGTCGATGGCGCTGGCATTGAACAAGCCGCTGATCGCCGTACACCACATGCAGGCGCACGTGCTGGCCAATCTGATCGAAAAAGAGAGGCCCTCCTTCCCTTTCCTGTGCCTTACGGTGAGTGGCGGCCACACCCAGATCGTGCGCTGCCTTTCGCCCTATGAGCTGGAAGTGATTGGTGAAACCATCGACGATGCAGCCGGAGAGGCATTCGCCAAATCAGCCAAGCTGATCGGCCTGCCTTACCCGGGCGGCCCGCTGATCGACCGGTATGCGAAACAGGGCAACCCTTTTGCCTTTGTATTCCCCGAGCCGCAGATCGCAGGACTCAACTTCAGTTTTTCAGGGCTTAAAACAGCCATCCTCTATTTTTTGCAGGAGAATGAAGCGAAGATGCCCGGGTTTTCGGAAGCGCGACGGGCAGATATCTGCGCCTCGGTACAACAACGGATCGTCAGCATCCTGATGAACAAGCTGAAAAAAGCGTCGCTGGAAACCGGCATTAAAACGGTTTGCCTCGCCGGTGGCGTTTCTGCCAACAGCGGACTACGCCAGGCGCTGAAAGAAACCGGCAGCGAGCTGGGTTGGCAAACTTATTACCCGCCAATGCCGTATTGTACCGATAACGCAGCAATGATCGCTATTACAGCCTGGTACAAGTACCTGCGGCATGATTTCTCACCGCTGGAAACTGTTCCCACCGCCAGGGCCGGCTGGTAATCTATGCGCATGAAACAAACCTATTTCCAGTTCAGGCAATTTGTGGTGCAGCAGGATAAGACACCGATGAAGGTATGCACCGATGCCTGCCTTTTCGGCGCCTGGGTGAGTTCGCAATTGTCCGTGGCCGGCCGGCTGCGCGGCCTCGATATCGGCACGGGCACCGGTTTGCTTAGCCTGATGCTGGCGCAGGAAGCGGACATCGATATGGTCGCGATCGAGGTGGACCAAGCGGCCGCAGGGCAGGCAAAGGAAAATGTAGCTGCCAGCCGGTTTGCCGGCCGCATCGAAGTTTACCAGCAGGACGTAATCGATTTTTCTCCGCCTGAAAAGTTTGACGTAGTGATTTGTAATCCACCTTTTTTCAAACAGTCGCTGGTGCCGGCAGACAATGGAAAGCACCTCGCCAAACATGAAGCCCGGCTCGATCTGCCACGGCTGGTCCGGCTGGTGCGGCCGTGGTTAAACGACGGCGGCCTGTTTTACCTGCTGCTTCCTTTTTACCGGTCTGCAGAACTGGAGACGCTGGCGAAGAACACGAGCTGGAATATCAGGAGAAAATTAACAGTGAAGCAGACAGCCGCCCATGATTTTTTCCGGGTGGCCTATGCCCTTGGCGTCGTACCGGCCGGTATGGAAGAAGAAGCGCTGGTCATCAGGCAAGACGATGGGCTGTACACGGCTTCTTTTCTGCAATACCTCGAACCCTACTATTTGCCGCAGCATTATTTGCGGAACATGAAATAAACGGCGCCCAGCAAAAAGCCAAAGCTTACCAGGTAGTTCCAACGAAAGGGCTCCTTCAGGTAGATCATGGCAAAGGCGGAAAAAACCAGCAGGGTAATCACTTCCTGGATCATTTTCAGTTGGAAGCCGCTAAAGCCCGAGGTGAAGCCCCAGCGGTTGGCCGGCACCATCAGGCAATATTCGAACAGGGCGATGGCCCAGCTTATCAGGATGGCTTTCCAGAGCGGAGTATCGGTATGCTTCAGGTGTCCGTACCACGCAATGGTCATGAAGATATTGGAGGCAATTAACAAGAAAACAGTACGCATATAAACGATTGAAAATGCTAAAAAAAAGCACCGCCCATAGAGGCAATGCTTTTATGTTGGTGGACGGTTACGCGCAATTTAATTAAGGCTTCTGAAATCGACCGGAACCAGTTTGCTTACGCCGGCTTCCTGCATCGTTACGCCATAAATAGCATCAACGGCACTCATTGTCATTTTGTTGTGGGTGACGATGATAAACTGGCTTTCTTCGCTGAAACGCCTGATCATATTGGTGAATTTGCCCACGTTGGCATCGTCCAGGGGTGCATCCACCTCATCAAGAATACAGAAAGGAGCCGGTTTTATCAAATAAATCGCGAACAACAGGGCCGTTGCCGTCAGGGTCTTTTCTCCCCCGCTCAACTGGGTAATCGACGAGGGGCGTTTCCCTTTGGGCTTCGCGACGATATCGATGCCGGTTTCTGCCAGGTTCTCGGGATTTTCAAGAATCAGGTCGCACTGGTCTTCGTCGGTGAACAATGCCTTGAACACTTTAATGAAATTTTCTTTCACCTGGTTGAAGGTATCGAGAAACTTCTGGTTGGCCGTGCTCTCCACTTCTGCAATGGTTTGCAGCAGGCTGTCTTTCGCACTTACCAGGTCGTTCTTCTGCTCAAGTATGAACTCGTAGCGTTTTTTCATTTCAGTGAAAGCCTCGATGGCCGTGGGGTTTACTTCGCCCAGGTTTTCGAGCCTTTTCTTCATCCGGTCGCTTTTTTCCTGCAGTTCCTGAACGGGCGTGTCGGTGGTTCGCGGCTGGTCGATAATATCGTCGAGGTTGATCCTGAATTCAACCTGCAGCCGTTCTTTCATGCTGGCCAGTTGCAGCTTAAGCTCGTTCAGCCGGTCTTTGATGGCGCTCAGCAACTGCTCCAGTTGCTCCCGCTCCTTCACTTTATGGCGCAATGCCGATTCTTTTTCGGTAAGCTGGTTGCGCAGGTTATAGTAGGCCTGGTCTGCCGTATTCAACGCCAGCTCGTCGGTTTCTTTTTGCCGTATCAGGTCGGCCAGCCCGTTCTCTGACTGGGCCAGCAGGTCGTTGCATTCGGCAATGTTTTCAACCGTTTGCTTTAATTGCGACTGGTTGGCTTCTACCTGGTTGTTCAGGTCGGCCAGTTGGTTCGATTTGAAAACGAGTTCCTGCCTGAGCGAGCTGATCCGGCTTTGCTGGCGGGTGAGCGACAGGTTGAACTCGTTCAGTTCGGCTTGTGCATTGCCGTAATCGTTCTCGGCAGTTTTATAGGCAGCCTCGGCGGCTATAAGTTTTTCGCCGGTTTCTTCCATCAATTGCAACAGGTGCTGCAATTGATGCCGCGTACCGGCGATCGCCTCGTGGGTAGCCGAAAATTGTTGCTGCAATTCTTCGAGCCGAACGCGGCTGGTCGATTGCAGACCGTGAAGGTTTTCTACTTTATTCTGCAGGGCAAATACCTGGTTATTCAGGGTATTGATGTCTTGCTGGCACTGCTTAATGGCCTGTTCCTTTAGTTGCTCGTTGAAGCCGATGACCATATTATGCTTTTCCTGGATTTGCTGCTTCAGGGCATCTACCACTACTGTTTGTGCAGAGATGGCTTCGCTGAGCTTTTCCAGGTTCTTGGCGCGGCCGATCTTTTTTCCTTCGAAAAGTCCCACGCTGCCCCCGGTAATGCTGTACCGGCCTTTAACGTATTTGCCGTTCTTTTCCAGGATTACGGCGCCGTTGCTGTTTTCCAGGGCCGATTCGTCCTGCGCAATGAATACATTGCCCAGCAGGTTTTCTGCCAGGCGGCGAAAACGGTCTTCCACTTCTATCACCTGCATGGCCGGAATGGTACCTGCGGGCTGGTGTGCCTGCGTTTCGCTGCCGGCCAGCTTATCGAGCAGGAAAAAATTGGCTTTGCCCTTTTTGTGCTCGTCGAGCAGGTGAATGGCCTGTAAGCCTTCCTGGAGGTTATTGACCACGTAGTAGTTAAGGAAGGGCTCGAGCACGTTTTCCACTGCCGCGCGAAACTCTTCCTTTACATAAATAATATCGGAAAGAATGGGAGCGGCGTGGTTCCAGGCAGGGTTTTTATGCAGGAATTTGACGCTTTCCGGATAGCCCTCCATGGAATCGATCAGGCTTTTCAAGAGGTCGAATTCGTTTCTCCGTGCGTCGAGCCTGCGGCTTTCTTCGGCCAGCTCCTGCCGCAGTTGCTCCAGAATGCCCTGGGTTTCGAGTATTTGCTCTTTGGTGCGCTCATGCTGTTCCTGCAATTGTTGGAGGTCGCGCTGGCGCTCTTCGAGCTCTTTCTCTTTTATATGCTGGTCTTCTTCCAGTTGCTTCAATTGCGAGGCACGGCTGGCGCGTTCGTCTTCCACCTGCTGTATGCCGCGCTGCAGGTTGGCAATGGAGGTATCGGCTACCGCTACTTTTTTCTCTGCTTCGAACTGGCTTCGCTGAATCTGGAGGTTCTCGCTGCGGATGCCATCCACCAGGGTGCGCTGTTCATCAAAAACCAGTCTTTTTTCGTCGGCAGTTGCTTTATAAAGATCCAGTTGCGATTCAAAGCTGTCGAGCTTGGCTTCTTCTTCGGTTACCTGCCGGGTGCTGAAAGCGATGCTTTCTTCGAGGCCTTTCAACTGTCCGCCGCTTTTCTCCAGGAACGCAGCCAGGTTTGCCTCCCGTTCTTTCAGGAAGTTCAGCCGCTGGGCGGCCAGGTTCTTGTCGTTCTCTTTGGAACGGAGCACCTGCAGCAGGTCATTGAACGCATGCTGCATGCCCTGCAGCTCTTTTTCCTTTTCAATAAAGCCGAGTTTCTCCTGTTCGATGTTCGCTTCTTCGGTAGCGATGGTGGCTTCCAGTTGATGTTTGCGGTCGGTTTCAGCCGTGGTTTGCTCGTTGAGCTCGCGGTAAGTCAGGTTGAAGCCTTCGAGCGAGGCGATGGCCAATTCAATCGCCAGCTCTTTATAGTCTTTTTTGATCTCGTAATATTTCTCGGCCTTTTTTGCCTGGTTCTCGAGGCTTTTCAACTGGTTGTTGATCTCGAAGAGCAGGTCTTCGATGCGCGCGAGGTCCTGCTCGGTGGCGTCGAGCTTTTGTTTGGCCTCTTTTTTCCGGGTTTTATAAATGGAAATGCCCGCTGCCTGTTCGAGCATGCGGCGGCGGCTGTTGTCTTTGTCTTTGATCAGGTCGTCTACCATGCCCAGCTCGATGATACTGTAGCTGTCGGTGCTGACGCCGGTATCGAGGAACAGGTTCTGGATATCTTTCAGGCGGCAGCTCACATCGTTGAGGCGGTATTCGCTTTCGCCGCTTTTATAGAACTTCCGGGTGATGGTAACCGTATTGAATTCGGTGGGCAACAGGTTTTTGGTGTTTTCAAAAGTAAGGCTTACCTCGGCGAGCCCCGAGGCCGACCGGGTCTTTGACCCGTTAAACACCAGAGATTCAAGGTTTTCAGAACGTAACTGGCTGATCTTCTGTTCGCCGATTACCCATCTGATGCTATCGATGATATTACTTTTACCACATCCGTTGGGGCCTACAATACCCGTAATGTTCTGGTCGAACAATACCACCGTTTTATCGGCAAAACTCTTGAACCCTTTAATTTCTAAACTCTTTAAACGCACAGGAACCAATTTTAGCGGGTAGCAAATATATGGCTACTTAACATCTAAAATGCCAAAGACGGCTGCTGCGGGTATATTTAGCCACCTTTTATACACAATGAGGGGGCTTGCATTTTAAAATGCATTAGGCTATTTTAGCGCTTGTAAACTGTAGACAAATGAAATTTACCTTATCCCTGGCGATTTGGATCTCGGCGATGTTGCTGGGTTCGGCTTGTACTAGAGAGATTATCAGAGAGGTGACCAAGACTGACACGCTGGAAGTCATTAAGACTGATACCATTGTAGTTAAAGATACCATTACCGACACATTGATTGTAAGAGATACCGTCTGTGCAACTGATTCCTGCCTTCGCGCGGGTTTGCTGGCATATTATCCCTTTTCGGGCGATTTCAAAGACGCTTCAGGGAATGGCTACCACCTGACGGCCGCCAATGGTGTATCCTTTGGTCCTGATGTTGCGGGCCATGCAAATAACGCCGCTTCTTTTGATGGGATCGATGACTATTTATTTGTAAATGACCGCGGTGAACTGTATAGCGAGCAGTTCTCAATATCATTGTGGTTTAAAAGCAAGGAAAACGGCAAATCCCAGTATTTCTGTTCACATACAAATTTTGAAGATGCTTCAGGATTTCACCTTAATGCGGGGATCGATAAACAAAGGAGCACCGGCTTTTCATTAGGACGCCCTAACGTGGAATGTACGACCATCCAGGATTATGATCCGTCTATTTCTGTTGCTACTGCCCAGCCCGTGGCCAACGATACATGGCACAGTTTCATCGGCATATTTGACAACGGAAAGATGTATGTATATATAGACGGGCAACTAAAAACAACAAAAACTGCCGGATACACCACTTCGAACAACTGTGCCAATGCACGGTTAACCTTGGGTGCGTGGTGGAAAAACGACCTAACTGTGCTCAACGGCTTGCTGGACGAGTTCCGTCTTTACAACCGGGTACTTAATCCCTGTGAAATCGCTTACCTCAGCAAACGGTAACCAGATATCCGTCTCCTGTTTATCTTTGGGAGATGATAGCTGATTTCCGTTCTGACACGTTCACGCAACCTACCCCCGCTATGAAAGCGGCTATGTTTGCGGCTCCTGTAGGCGATGACGTATACGGTGAAGATCCTTCTGTAAATCAACTGGAGAATATGGCAGCGCGGCTTTTCGGCAGAGAAGCCGCGCTTTTTTCGCCCTCGGGCACCATGAGCAACCAGATTGCCATTAAAGTGCATACCCGGCCCGGCGACGAGGTGATCTGCGAGTCGCAGGCCCATGTTTACATCTACGAAGGCGGCGGTATCGCCTTCAATTCAGGTTCGCAGGTGAAGGCCCTGCCGGGCGACCGCGGCCGCATTAATGCCGCACAGGTAGTGGCGGCCATCAACCCCGACGATGTACACAAGGCCAGAACCTCGCTGGTTTGCCTGGAGAATACCAGCAACCGCGGCGGTGGCGCCTGTTACGAAATGGCAGGCATGCAGGCGATCCGGGAGGTCTGTAAAAACCATAACCTGAAGCTGCATCTCGACGGCGCCCGCCTGTTCAATGCCCTGGTAGCCACCGGCGAAAACCCGCTGGAATACGGCTCGCTGTTCGACAGCATTTCCATCTGCCTGAACAAGGGGCTTGGCTGCCCGATGGGAAGCCTTCTAATAGGCGACGGCGATTATATCAGGCAGGCACGCCGGGTCAGAAAGGTATTCGGCGGTGGCATGCGGCAGGCAGGGTATATGGCTGCCGCAGGTATTTATGCACTGGAAAACCACATTCACCGGCTGCAACACGACCACGATCACGCGCGGATACTGGCTGAAAAGCTGGCTGCCAAAGATTTTGTTACCGAAATAATGCCCGTGCAGACCAATATTCTTATCTTTTCTGTGGCGGGCAAATACACACCTGCCAGTTTCACTGCCTGCTTGCGCGAAAAGAATATAAAATGCTCTGCTATCTCTCCCACCCAGGTGCGTATGGTCGCTCACCTCGATATCACCGAAGTCATGATCGACCACACCCTGCAGGCCATTGATACCTTGTAACCAATATATTTACCGCCAAACCAATCTATAAAGCCGTTATGTTTCCTTCCATAGCAACTACACAAACCAGGGCCTGGCAACAGCTTGATTCGCACGCGGGCGACATGAAGCGCGTTCGCATTAGCGACCTTTTCAAAGAAGACCGGGGGCGTTTCGGTAAATTTTCCCGCCGGCACGGCGATATCCTGGTCGACTTCTCGAAAAACCTGGTAACCGGCGAAACCTGGAAGTTGCTGATCGATCTTGCGAACGAATCCAAACTCGGCGAAGCCATTGAATCCATGTTCAAGGGCGATCCGATCAACCAGACCGAAGGACGGGCCGTGCTGCACACCGCCCTCCGTAATTTTTCGGGTAATCCGGTATATGCCGACGGGAAAGATGTTATGCCCGAAGTGCAGCGGGTGCTTGCCCAAATGAAAAGCTTTGCCGAAAAAGTGCACAGCGGCGAATGGAAGGGCTACACCGGCAAACCCATCAAATACATCGTAAACATCGGTATTGGCGGCAGCGACCTTGGCCCGTATATGGTGACAGAAGCGCTGAAGCCCTACTGGAAAAATATCCGCCCCTTCTTCGTATCGAATGTCGACGGCACTCATATCGTGGAAGCACTCAAACAGGTGAATCCCGAAGAAACCCTGTTCCTGGTAGCGAGTAAAACCTTTACCACCCAGGAAACGATGACGAACGCGCATACCGCGCGCGACTGGTTCCTGCAGGCGGCGTTGGATGAATCGGCCATTGCGAAGCATTTCGTGGCTTTATCGACGAACGAAAAGGAAGTGGTAAAATTCGGCATCGATAAGGAGAATATGTTTGTTTTTTGGGACTGGGTGGGCGGCCGCTATTCGTTGTGGAGCGCCATCGGGCTCAGCATTGTGCTCACCATCGGATACGACAATTTCGAATCGTTGCTGCGGGGCGCGTTCGACATCGACCAGCATTTCCGTAATACCGCCTTTGAGAACAATATTCCGGTGCTGATGGCGCTTACCGGGCTCTGGTACACCGCTTTTCACGGCACCCAGACCGAAGCCATCCTGGCATACGACCAATATATGCACCGCTTTGCCGCCTATTTCCAGCAGGGAAATATGGAAAGCAACGGCAAATCGGTAGACCGCAACGGCCATCCGGTCAGCTATGCCACCGGGCCGGTCATCTGGGGCGAGCCGGGCACCAATGGCCAGCACGCTTTTTACCAACTCATTCACCAGGGCACGCCGATCATACCCTGCGACTTTATTGCACCGGCCATCAGCCACAATCCTATCGGTGATCATCACCCGAAGCTGCTCAGCAATTTTTTTGCGCAGACCGAAGCGCTGATGAACGGCAAATCGCTTACGGAAGTAATAGCGGAAATGGAGAAAAGCGGCGCCACGGCCGACCAGGTAAAGAAGATAGCGCCCTTCAAGGTCTTTACCGGGAACCGGCCCACCAATTCAATTCTTTTGAAAAAGATCACGCCTTTCACCCTGGGGCAACTGATCGCCCTGTATGAACACAAGATATTTGTGCAGGGCGTTATCTGGAATATATACAGCTTCGACCAGTGGGGCGTGGAGCTGGGCAAGCAACTCGCCAACCGCATTTTACCCGAGCTGACCGGCGAGGGAGCCGTTACCAGCCACGATGCATCCACCAACGGGCTGATCAACGCCTTTAAAGAGATGCGAAACTGATGGTTTCCTGCGATTCATTATCTTAGCCGCCAAAATAAACGGGCTCATGGCACAACAACACGAAGAGGATTTTGATGCTAACCTGGCAGGAGAAGAAGGGCATGCGGAAGAGTCTAAGGCCAGTTGGTTCAAGCGAATTAAAAAAGGAATCCTCACCAGCACGGCCGAAAAGAAAGAAACACCGGAAGGCCTCTGGAACAAATGCCCGCGATGCAACTACATCTGTACCATGAACGAGCTGCGGGAAAATCTTTTTGTTTGCCCCAAGTGCAATTATCACCATCGCATCGGCAGCGCCGAATATTTCGACATATTGTTCGGGAATGGTTTCGAGGTAATGTTCGAGAACATTCGTTCAAAGGATTTTCTGCATTTCACCGACCTTAAATCGTATGAAAAAAGACTGAACGAAATATGGACGAAAACAGATATAACAGATAGCATCCGGGTAGCGAAAGGACAGATCAACGGGCAAGACATTGTCATCGCCTGTATGGATTTCGAATTCATCGGCGGATCATTGGGATCGGTTATGGGCGAAAGGATCGCCCGCGCCGCCGACCATTGCGTAGCCCACGCCATTCCGCTGATGATCATTTGCAAGTCGGGCGGCGCCCGGATGATGGAAAGCGCTTTTTCACTCATGCAAATGGCCAAGGTATCGGGAAAGCTGTCTGAACTGACAGATGCGAAAGTTCCGTACATTTCTTTTCTCACCGACCCCTCATTCGGCGGTATTTCTGCTTCGTTCGGTATGCTGGGCGATCTCAACATTGCCGAGCCTGGCGCGCTGATCGGTTTTGCCGGCCCGCGTGTTATCAAGGAAACCATCAGGCGCGATCTGCCCGAAGGCTTCCAGCGCAGCGAATTCCTGCTGGAACACGGATTCCTGGATTTTATCGTTGACCGGAGAGCGCTGAAAGAGCGGCTTGGCACGTTATTGCTGCTTTTCAAACACTAAACAGGTAATTTGGAACTTAGGAACCGGTCGGCTTTCCACGAATATTTTTTCGAAACCACCTATATCGCCGGAATGGTATTGGTAGGCACCGAAGTCAAAGCGATCAGAAATGGAAAGGTCAGCTTTAACGATGCCTATTGCCATTTCCACAAGGGCGAGTTATATGTGAAGAATTTGCATATATCTGAATATGCTTTTGGCACCACCCAGCGGCATGAGCCCAGCCAGGAGCGGAAGCTGCTGCTGCATAAAAAAGAGTTGCGGAAGCTGGAAGCAAAAATCAAGGAAAAGGGTTATACCATCATTCCCCTGAAAATATTCTTCAACGAGAAGAACCTTGCTAAAATGGAGATCGGGCTGGGCAAGGGTAAAAAAATCCACGATAAACGCGAAACCATTAAAAAGCGCGATGTAGAAAAGGATATGAAACGGTATTTGAAATAAAATCCTCTTCTGCGCGTTCCAAAGGTTAATTTGCTTAATTTTCGACCATGCATCGTATTCTTCTGATATCCTTACTGATCGTGTCCCTGCATGCCCGCGCCCAAACCATGGGAGGTTCATGGTACGGCAAAGCCGACGTGGTGCTCGATGGCACGTTTAACAACTACCTTACGGAGCTGGTAGTCAAGCAAAAAGGAAATAAGGTAGAGGGCATTTTCGGGTATTATTTCCGAAACGGCTACCAGAGCTTTTACGTGAAAGGCACTTATGATCCCAAAACCCGGCGGGTATCAATACCCGATATCCCGGTGGTTTTTTACAAGGCAAATTCCATAGACGGCGTAACCTGCAGCATGAGTTTTGAAGGCACCCTGCGGGTATCTAAAGTAGGCTCTTTTGTGCGGGGTAACTTTATGTCTGATGGAAAATATAAATATCTCTGTCCTGAACTAAGGGTATTGTTCTCGCTCGATTCACTGGTGGAAAAAGATTCGGTGATCAACGACGGTGTGGCCAAAAAGCTATGGCAGCCTTCGATCGAAGACGTGGTGGTGGAAGATGACGGCGACGGGCCGGAGATCAAAAATGCGGTTACTTCGGCCGGACTGTCGCGCCCCCAGGTAAATATCAAGCCGACCGACCTCAGCTCGCTGACCAGCCGCTTTAAACAGCGCCAGAATGTGGTAACCAATGAGCTGGAAGTAAAATCAGACTCCGTGCGAATCAGTTTCTACGACAACGGTGATATCGACGGCGACAGCATATCGGTTTTCCTGAATGGCACCCCCATCCTGGAAAAGCAGATGATATCGGCCAAGGCAACCACCATTTACGTGAAGTTGGATCCCACCCGCGAATACAACGAAGTATCGATGTTTGCGGAGAACCTGGGCCGTATTCCACCCAATACCGCGCTGATGGTCGTATATGACGGCGACACTCCCCAGGAAGTATTTCTTACCAGCAACTTCTCGCAAAACGGCAGTGTGCGGATCAGGCAGAAAAAGAAGCCAACCCGGTAAGCATCTATCAACGATACCAAGGGACCTAGAACAATTGTTTCTGGGTCCCTTCTTTTTGCTCCCATTCCAGCTCGGTGCTCTTGGTAAAATCGGCCACCTTGGTGCCCACCGCCTTCCAGCCGGTTACGTCTACCAACTCCGCTATGCGGATCTTTTGCGTACGCGCCTGGGCGCCCCGGCCGGCAGTAACCACGAGCGTGGGCTTGGGATCGGTGCTGACCAGCTCCAACTGGTTGCCTTTTCCTTCTTTGATAAACAGGAACCTGGTCTGGAGCGTGCTGGTTTCGATATGGAACCGCTTCACTGTGTATTGCTGTTTATCGGCGTCGAGGTATATGGCCGTTATGGTTCTGGCGGGATCGAATTTTTCCAGCAGAAGGATCTTTTCAGGATCAAAGCGCTGGGTCATTTCGAGATCGGTCAACTCATAGCTGCCGTCGGTGTAGAACACCACCAGTTTCTCGGTGCCGTCGAACGTGCCGAGGCTGATGCCTTTTTCTTCCGTATTCAGCCTTCCGAATTTATCGTCGAACCAAAGCCGGATAGCGTCGAGGGTCGACCGGCCGGCTTCTTTGAACCTGACCGATTTAACCGGGTATTTAGTCACCTGGTTGCCCATGGCCGAGCGACCCTTGATTTCCAGCTCTTCGAAATAGAAGTCGAGCTGCTTTATCCGCGCATTTGAATTCGGGCTGAGGGTGATCACCACCGACTCGGCCTCGCCATTCGGGTTGACGCTGAAATAATGGACTTTGCTTTTATCATTCCCGCGGGTAAGATCGTATTCTTTATCGCGGGTTATACCCGTTACATTGAACCGCTTCGCGTAGCTGACGCCCGTTGCGCCGTCGGCATAGATCATGTTATAGGTGGTGCGCTCATCGTTTTTCTGGAAGATGGCGGCGTGTATGATGTCTTTGCCGATATACACTTTCTCCCCTACCCGTACTACTTTCATTAGTCCGCGGCGGGTAAACACGATGATGTCGTCGAGGTCGGAGCAATCGAGCAGGAACTCGTCTTTTTTCAAGCCGGTTCCAATGAAACCGTCGGCCCGGCTTATATACAGCTTGGTATTGGCGATGGCCACCTGCTTTGCCTGGATGGCTTCAAAAGGCCTGATCTCGGTTTTGCGTTCACGCCCCTTGCCATATTTCTTCAGCAGCCCTTCGAAATAGGCAATCGCGAATTCAACCAGGTGCCCCAGGTCGTGCTTTACCTGCTTTATGTCTGCATCCAGTTGCCTGATCTGGGCATTGAGCTCTTCAATGTCAAGCCGGTAAATACGGCGTACAGGCTTCTCCGTTAGTTTGAGGATGTCTTCGCGGGTAACAGCTCTTTTCAGCTTTTTGGCAAAAGGTTCAAATGCTTTGCCGATGGCGGCGATGACCTTATCCCAGGTTTCATGTTTCTTTTCGAGCTCTTTGTAGATCTTTTCTTCGAAGAATATTTTTTCCAGCGAGGTATAATGCCATTTTTCCTGCAGCTCGGCCAGCCTGATCTCCAGTTCCCGGCGCAACAGGTCTTTCGTCATATCGGCCGAAGTGGTCAGCAGCTCGTGAACACTGAGGAATCGCGGGCGATGATCGACGATAACGCAGGCGTTGGGTGAGATACTTATTTCGCAATCGGTGAATGCGTACAAAGCATCGATCGTGATGTCGGGCGAAATACCAGGCGCCAGGTCGATAACAATCTCGACATTGGCGGCCGTATTGTCTGTTACCTTTTTGATTTTGATTTTACCTTGGTCGTTGGCCTTGATGATGGAATCGATCAGGGCCGAGGTGGTAACGCCGAAAGGAACATTTCGCACCGCCAGCGTTTTCTTGTCGATCTCTTCGATCAGCGCGCGTACACGCAGCTTGCCGCCTCTTTTTCCTTCATTGTAATTGCCGACGTCTATCATCCCGCCCGTTTGGAAATCGGGATATATCTCAAATTTCTTTCCCTTCAGGTATTTGACCGAGGCGTCGATCAGTTCGCAGAAATTATGCGGTAATATCTTGGTGCTGAGCCCTACGGCGATGCCTTCGGCGCCCTGCGCCAGCAATAACGGGAATTTCATCGGCAGGGTTACCGGCTCGTTCTTGCGACCGTCGTAACTGAGTTGCCATTCGGTGGTTTTGCTGTTAAAGGCAACATCGAGCGCAAATTTCGACAACCGGGCTTCGATATAACGGGGTGCGGCCGCATCATCGCCCGTTCTTACGTCGCCCCAGTTTCCCTGGGTATCGATCAGCAGGTCTTTTTGTCCCATGTTCACCAGCGCTTCGCCGATGCTGGCGTCGCCATGCGGATGGTACTGCATGCTCTGGCCGATGATATTGGCCACTTTGTTGAAGCGCCCGTCGTCCATTTCTTTCATGGAATGAAGTATGCGCCGCTGCACCGGCTTCAGTCCGTCTTCAATGGCGGGCACCGCCCGCTCGAGTATTACATACGATGCATAATCAAGAAACCAGGATTTATATTGTCCCTGTATGCCGCTATCGCCGGTCGGGGGAGTGTCATTGGTTTTTCTGTTCGACATTACTTCAAGCCTGTTTATAGTTCGTACAATTCAAGGGGTAGTCCGTCGGGGTCTGCAAAGAAACTGAATTTTTTACCGGTGTGCGGGTCAACGCGCACGGGTTCGCAGGTTACACCTTTGGCTGCCAAGTTTTCAATAGCACCAGCAAGATCATTCACCGCAAAGGCAAGGTGCCGCAGTCCCTGCGCCTCGGGCCGAGAAGGGCGTGGCGGTGCATCGGGAAAAGAGAATAATTCAATGATATAACTGCCGTTGAGCGACAAATCCAGCTTGTATGATTTTCTCTCTTCGCGGTACACTTCCCGTACGATCTCCAAACAGAGTACACTGGTATAAAAAGCCTTACTCCGCTGGTAATCGCCCGCAATGATCGCAATATGGTGAATAGCCTGCAGCATGGCGTTATACTACGGCTGCTTCGCCGGCCGTTTTGTTTTTGAGCTCAAAATCTTTCATATTCCTGGTCTCGCCCTGTACATCAAAGCGGTTTTCCGCCAGCATTTTTTTCAGGCGCCACAACAGGAAGGCATCGCCGGTTGTTTGCTTGCCCTTTGCCAGGAACTGGCTGATGACCCGGCTTGCTTTCTGCCAGTCGCCGGTAACAAACCGGGCCAGCTCCTCGTCGTAATAATTCTCGTCAAACTGCACCAGCTTTTTACCGCCTTCCAGTATCCTGACGCCTTTGTTGTCGGCTGCCAGCTTCAGCCATTCGTCGGGGTCCACTTCAAACTCGCTGGGCGTTATGGGGCGGGCCAGCTTCCTGGCTTTCAGAAATTCGCGCGGCGGGATGCTGTGTAACCAAGCGGGATAGAACAGTTGCCTTTTTTCATTCAGGAAGGGCAGGTTGTTGAGGTAAAGGATAAACACCCGACCCTGGAACTCTTTCAGGAAATGAAGCAGCCAGTAATAGCCGCTTACATCGTGCTTGTTTTGGGCAGCCCATATCCATACGGTCTCTTCCGGGTTCCGGCGCAGCTCTCCCACCAGTTCGGCGATCGTTTTGAAATCGTCTACCTCTTTCGCATCTACCTTACCGTCGTAGTCGCCGCCCGCCAGCACCTCGCGCCACCAGTTTTCCCGCTGTGTACGGCCTTCGCCGGTGTACATATCTGTCAAAGGCCCTACCGCATAATCGTCTTTTATTTCAACAATGCTGCCGCTCAGGGCCGGCTCCAGGTCAATGGCCTGCTGCAGCACCGCTACATCGGCCGTATTAAAAACTATATGAAACATCTTGTTGTCTGCTTTGCACTGAAAATCATGCTTCCGTTGCTGTTTCTTCCACCAGGTCAAGCTCTACCTTCAGGTTTTCAATAATGAAGTCCTGCCGCTGCGGCGTATTCTTTCCCATATAATATTCCAGCACCTGCTG
>JBDHYM010000058.1:0-15675 GCA_039811405.1 Flavihumibacter sp.
GATAACAAACAACCTTGCGAGGGCTTTTCCGGATAAAAGCGGGGAAGAAAGGGCCCTGATCCGCAAAAAGTTCGAGCGGAATTTCACCGATACCTTTATTGAAGTCGTGAAATCCATTTCCTGGCCTGAAAGCACCATCAAAAAGAGGATGACGGGTAACTTTGACCTGATCCATGAACTCTATGAAAAAGGCCTGAGCTGCCAGGTTCACCTGGGTCATAATTTCAATTGGGAATTATTGAACCTGGCCTATGGCTACTATGCCGGAGGCATGCCCTTGCTGACCGTATATATGCCGCTGCACAACAAAGTGATGGATCGTATATTCAGAAAGCTGCGCAGCCGGTCGGGCAACATACTGTTGCCGGCAACGAATATGCGGGTGGCCATGATGCCTTACCGGAATTCGCAGTATGCGCTGGCACTGGTCGCCGACCAGGTGCCGGGTAATACGCATTCAGCCTGGTGGCTGCGGTTTTTCGATACGCCGACCCCTTTTATCCCCGGACCCGAAAAAGGCGCCAGGGCCGGGAACATACCGGTAGCCTTTGCGCAGGTGACGAAAGTGAAACGGGGGTATTACCAGGTAGAGATTACTCTGGTCACTGAAAACCCCGCCTCGTACCCGCCCGGTGCGCTCACCAGGATGTACCGCGATTACCTGGAAAAAACAATGCGGCAGCACCCCGACATGTGGCTATGGAGCCATCGCCGGTGGAAACATGCCTGGAATTCCTCCTATGCCAGCCAATGGATCGATACTACGCCCATTCCGACCGTTCCCTGAAAACCTGTTTTTTCAGACATAAAAACGACAACATGGATGCGTTTAACGTAGTACTGGTCGAAGACCACACACTGATGAGAAAGGGGCTTATCAAAACGGTGCAGGGATTTGAAGCTTACAACGTACAGTTCGAAGCGGCCAATGGAAAAGAGATGATCGAAAAGCTGGATCCGGCACACCTGCCCGATCTCGTATTGATGGACATCAACATGCCCGAGATGGATGGTTACAGCACCACGAGCTGGTTGAAAAGGACCTTTCCGAACATTCGCACCCTGGCACTTTCGGCTTATGACACCGAAAATGCCATCGTACGCATGTTTAAAGCAGGCGCACGCGGGTTTATCATGAAATACTGCGATCCCGCCGATCTTAAAAAAGCAATGGACTCCCTGATCCAGAAAGGATATTATTACTCGGATATAGTCACCGGGCGGCTCATCCACGCCGTGAACCGGTATGACGATGATGACACAGCGACTGGTGGCAATCCATTATCCGTGCTGAATGACCGGGAGCTGGAGTTCCTTCGCCTGGCCTGCACAGAAATGACGTATAAGGAAATTGCCGGGAAAATGTACCTGAGTCCGCGAACCATCGACGGCTACCGCGACTCGTTGTTCGATAAGCTGCAACTCAAAACCCGCGTGGGGCTGGTGACCTTCGCCATCCGCAACGGACTGGTAACAGTATAAATGATCAGTTCAGCAGGCTGGCTTCTTTTTCTATGGGGATGCCTTGCTGTTCTTTGATTGCCTTCCAGCCGCCGGAAACATTGCGCAGGTTGTGAATGCCCTGGCGTTTGAGGAGGCTGGCGGCAATAATGCTGCGATAGCCCCCGGCACAGTGGAGGTAGAGATTGTGCTGGTCTTCCAGGTTGGCCATGCTGGCGGGATCGTTCAGGTCGCTCAAAGGAAGATTCAAAGCACCCGCTATATGCCCTTCGCCATATTCGGCCGGTTTACGAACATCGAGTACCAGCAGGTGAGGATCATGCGGCAAATCCATGGCCAGCTCGTCGGCCTCCACGTCGATGATCATATCGGTGGGCTTTCCGGCAGCCAGCCAGGTAGCGAAGCCACCGTCGAGGCAACCTTCTATTTTATCAAATCCTACCCTTGCCAACCGCACCACCGATTCTTCTTCCTTTCCCGGCTCGGTTACCAGGAAAAGCGGCTGGTCGAATGATAGCAGGCTGCCGGCCCATTCAGCGAAACGGCCATCGAGCCCGATACTGATGGCGCCGGGTACAAAACCACTTGTGAACAGGGCAGACGGCCTTGTATCCAGCACGATGGCGTCTCCCTGCTGGAGGCGTTGCGCCAGTTCGTCTGGGCTGATTTTTCGCAGCCCTTTTTCCAGTACTGTTTCGAGGGCGTGATACCCTTCTTTATTGATGCGGGCGTTAATGGGAAAATATTGCGGTGGCGTATCGAGGCCGGCCGTTACCTGCCTAATGAAGCTGTCGCGGTCGGAGGCCTGCAACGCATAGTTGGCCTGCTTCTGCTGGCCAATGGTGCTTTGGGTTTCAGGACCCAGTTGCTTGCCACAGGCGCTGCCGGGGCCGTGGGCCGGGTACACGATGACCTGGTCGGGCAGCGGCAGTATTTTCTGCTGCAGGCTGTCGAACAGCATCCCTGCCAGCTCTTCTTTCGAGAGATTGCCGCTGCTGAGGTCGGGACGCCCCACGTCTCCCACAAACAGGGTATCGCCGGTAAAAACGGCGTACGGCACTTCCTTTTCATCACGTAACAGGTAACACGACGATTCAACCGTATGCCCCGGCGTATGCAGCACTTCGATCGACAAACCGCCCACGCGGAAGCGTTCACCGTCTTTCGCCACAACGATGGGATACCTGGTGACCGTATCGGGACCGTACACGATCGGGGCGCCCGTTGCCTTGCTCAGGTCGAGGTGACCGCTGATGAAGTCGGCATGGAAGTGGGTTTCAAAAATGTATTTGATCGACGCTCCCCTGCTCTCCGCCAGCGCGAGGTAGCTGTCAACATCCCGCAAAGGATCAATAACAGCCGCTTCGCCCTCGCTTTCAATATAGTAGGCGGCTTCCGACAAACAAGGGGTGTATAGTTGCTGGATAAACAAGGGGATAGTTTGAAAATGCAAGAATCAAAAAAGGGGTCGCGCATAAAGCAGGAAAACCACCTCGCCAGCAACCCCTTTTTGCTTTTTGACTTAATTAATGATCTCTTCTACACAACGGCTGATCTCCACAATACGGGGCTCATTCAGCCGGTAATAGATGAATTTACCGTCTCTCTCGGTCTTTACGATACCCGCCCGCCGTAAAATGGCAAGGTGCTGGGAGGCGACCGATTGCTCCAGGCGCAACCGCACATAAATCTCGGTTACGGTCAATTTATCGTTCTCTTCCAACAGCTTCATGATCTGTTGACGGAGCTTGTGATTCATTGCCCGCAGGGTCAGCGCGGCCTTTTTTACATGTAAAAAGTCAACTTTCATTTCGGGACCTTCTGCTTCATTTACCACCAGAAAATTTCCAGATGCTACTGTGCTCATGTTCGAAATTGGATTTAAAATTCAATGTTTACCTTAGCCTTAACACGCAAATTTACATATCAATTTTTTAAAATGCTTCATGAATTTGCCTTTGCCGGTGTGTAAAACGCTTTCACATACAATGGCTCCGCACTGGCCAAATCGGCAAATCCTTGCCTGGCAAAGCTTTCAAGCCCCAGGCAAACTGCTGCCTGCTGGGTGGAAGGCAATGGGATGAAAAGGGCGTTTTCGGATTTTAACAAGCTTTTGCATTTCGCAGCGCCCGAACCTGCAAAAACAACCAGGTGCGCCGCCAGCCAGCGATCATAGCTGTTTTCGGTGAGCACCAGCGGCTGCGGCGGCAGAAGCTCATTCAGTTGACTATTGTACAAGGCCGTAAATACTTCCAGGCGGCGGGCATCAATCTGCGGGCAAAGCAACACGCCTTCACCGGCCTGGTCGCGCATAGCCAATGCCATGATTTTCAATGTACTGAGCACGATCAATGGCTTTCCCAGCGCAAAGCAGATACCCTTGGCACTGGCCATACCGATGCGCAAACCGGTATAAGAGCCTGGCCCCGCCGATACCGACACCGCGTCTATTTCCTCCAGTGAAAATCCGGCCTGCGACATAAGTCGTCCGATAGCAGGCTGCAGCCAGGCGGCCTGTTCCGCCTGTGCCTCGCGGGTATCGGCAGCCAGCACGGTGTTGCCGGCCGACAGGGCCACGAGCGATGAACTGCCGGCAGTATCTATATGAAGTATCAGGGGAGAAGAGGCCATCGCCAAAAGTACAAACCAATTATTTTTGCCCGATGGAAAAAAAGATCATCAACACCGCCTCCGCCCCTGCTCCGATTGGCCCCTATAGCCAGGCCGTCAGGGCTGGCAACCTGCTCTTCGTTTCCGGGCAGGTCGCTTTCGAACCCGCTACCGGCAACCTCGTTACCAGCGATATTCCCACCGAAACCAAGCAGGTTATGGAAAACCTGAAAGCCGTGCTGGCTGCTGCCGGCGCCGGCTTCTCCCACATCGTCAAAACCACCATTTTCCTGTCGGACATGGCGCTGTTTGCGCAGGTCAATGAAGTATATGGCAGTTATTTCAGCAGTGATTTCCCCGCCCGCGAAACCGTGGCCGTGAAAGGCCTGCCCCGCGGCGTGAACGTAGAAATATCCGTTACCGCCTATCTCGGCTGATGGTATTTTTTACCCGTCGGGTGCCACCTGACGGGTGGCACCCGACGGGTAAGATCAAATGCCCAACTGCGCTTTCACTTTGCTGAAAGCGGCGATGGCTTTGTCGAGGTGCGCACGGGTGTGTGCGGCGCTGAGCTGTACCCTGATCCGCGCCTTGCCCTTGGGCACCACCGGGAAGAAAAAGCCGATCACGTAAATGCCTTCTTCCAGCAAGGCGGCGGCAAACTGCTGGGCCACAACCGCGTCGTACAACATAATCGGTACAATGGGGTGATCGCCCGGTTTGATATCAAAGCCGGCGGCGGTCATTTTCTCGCGGAAGTAGCGGGTGTTTTCCTCCAGCCGGTCGCGCAGGTCAGTCGTGCTGCTGAGCATGTCCAGCACGGCAATCGACGCTCCTACAATAACAGGCGCTACCGTGTTGCTGAAAAGATAGGGCCGGCTGCGCTGCCGCAGCATTTCAATGATCTCCCGCCGGCCGCTGGTGAAGCCGCCCGAAGCGCCTCCCAACGCCTTGCCAAGCGTGCCGGTAATGATATCGATCTTGCCCATTACGCCACGGTACTCGTGCGTGCCGCGACCGGTCTTGCCCAAAAAGCCCGAAGAATGGCATTCGTCGATCATGGTGATGGCGTCGTATTTTTCAGCGAGCGCTACAATTTTATCGAGCTGCGCAATAGTACCATCCATGCTGAATGAACCATCGGTTACGATGATGCGGCTGCGGCAACCCGCCGACTCCCGCAGCTTTTCTTCCAGATCGGCCATGTCGTTGTGCTTATACCTGAAGCGCTGCGCTTTGCACAAACGAACGCCGTCGATGATCGAAGCATGGTTCAGCTCGTCGGAAATAATGGCATCCTGCTCACTGAACAAGGGCTCAAAAACACCTCCGTTGGCGTCGAAAGCGGCCGCGTACAGAATGGTGTCTTCCGTGCCGAGAAAACCGGCTATTTTCTGCTCCAACTCTTTGTGGATGTCTTGCGTGCCGCAAATAAACCGCACGCTGCTCATACCGTACCCGTGCGAACGAATGGCTTCGTGCGCCGCCTCGATCACTTTCGGGTGCGAAGACAGGCCGAGGTAATTATTCGCGCAAAAGTTCAGCACCCTGCGGCCGTTGACCATAATCTCGGCCCCCTGCTCGCTGGTAATGATGCGTTCCTTTTTGGTAAGCCCCGCCTGATCGATCTCGTTCAGCTCGGCAGCGATCCGTTGTACAAAAGCCTCGTTCATATCGTTTGATTTCCGGCAAAAATAACTTTTAACTTTTTGCAGACGCAACCTGTAACTATTGACGGTATTTTTGCATCTAATCGGGAAAAGCTGTATGAAAAAGCCTTCCGCCGACCAGTTGCTCGCCGCCATCGTGGTGCTGACCCTTGCGATCGCAGGATACCAGGCCGTAAACCGGCAGATGGATGCCCGCGCCAAAAGTGCTGTACAGGTGGAGGAAAAGGCAGGCGGTTGTAAACCGGGGTCGGTACTGGAAAGTGGCGCTTCGGTTATCTGGGACTCAATGACCGGCAACTTATTATATATCGTTTTCTGAATCAGTAGATTACACGTTTAGTTTTTAGTTGGCCTGTGGTTTTCCACGGGCTTTTTTTTGATCCTGTAACTTTAGCGGGCAGCTATGCGTATAACATACAAACCAACCTCCGGGAATTCAATGCCACCTGTTTTATGACGGAAAGGGAATACAATGAATGCGTAAGGCTGTATGCAGATAATGTGTATCGCTTTATTGTAAAGAACCTGCGCCAGGAAGACGATGCGAAAGATATTGTGCAGTCGGCCTTTGAAAAGATGTGGCAGCACCGCGACGAGGTGGCGTACGACAAATGCAAGAGTTATCTTTTTACGGTGGCCTATCACCAGATGATAGACCACCTGCGTAAAATAAAGCGGTTGGTGCTGAAAGACGAATTCAGCGAACAGGCGAAAGTGGTGCACCGCCCCGTTAACAACCTGAAAAAGATCCTGGAAGAAGCACTGCAGCGCCTCAGCGAAACCCAGCGTAGCCTGGTGCTGCTGAAAGATTACGAGGGCTACAGCTATGAGGAAATAGGGCGGATCACTTCGTTGAGCGAAAGCCAGGTGAAAGTGTACCTGCACCGCGCCCGTATCCAATTGAAAAACTACCTGGTCAAGCCCGAAAACGTATTATAACCATGAACATCAACCGAAATAATTACGAGGAGTATTTCCTGCTCTATGCCGACAATGAACTGCCGGCGGCAGAGAAAGAGGCCGTTGATGTTTTTGTTGCCGAACATCCCGATCTGAAAGAGGAACTGGACATGCTGTTGCTGGCGGTGCTGCCTGCAGGCGATACCCTATTCAGCGATAAAGAGTTGCTGTACCGCACCACCGATACCGGCAGCCTGGTCAACATGACCAATTTCGAATCGTTTTTCGTTCGTTATTGCGACGACGAGCTGACCAATGAAGAAAAAGCCGCCACCGAATTATTTGTATACAGGCATCCTGAATTCCAGGTCGATTTCGAGCTGATCCAACAAGCCAGGCTGAGGCCCGACACCTCGCTGTCGTTTCCCGGCAGGGAATCACTGTATCGGCACGAAAAAAACAAGCAACGGCCGCTGGTCATTCGCTGGCTTTCCGTTGCGGCGGCGGCCATACTACTGCTTCTGTCGGGTTTGTTCTGGCTGAATACCCGCAAGGAGCAGGCGCAGCAGCCTGTTAACGCAGGTATTGCCCACACGGAGGCGCCGGCGCCATCCAGCCCAACGGGCAATGCAGTAACACTGCCGGCAAATACCGGCAACAACGACCGGCAGCCAAAGAACGGAAACAGCAGCAATCCGGCATCTGAACGGGTTACTAACGGTAATGCGCAACCGGTATTGGCCCGTACTGCTCAGCCGGCGCAGCAGCCCGGCAACCAGCCGGCGAGGCCCGCTACCGACACTGAAACACCCGTTGCTTCCTTACCGGTAGCCGGTGAGGTCGGTCTGCCAACGCTGGCGGCAAATGACGCCTCCAGGCCCGTAGTAACAGAAAATGCAGCAGGCAGTCTGGCGCTCACCGCTCCAAAGGCTGCACTGGCAGATCAGGCATCCAACACACCGGAGTATGTGTATGTAAATACTGATAATTCGCCTTCCCGGGAAGATTACATATATGTATCGGGCGCCGAAGAAAACCGGAAAACCCCGCTTCGCGGATTTTTCCGAAAAGCCGGCCGCGTGCTCGAACAAAACAACCCATTGGGTACAGAGAAGAAAAGAAGCGGCGTATTTACCGCTTCCGCCGAACAGTGAACAATCACCTGATTATTTGAAAAAGAAAAAACATGTTAAAGAAGACCAGCCTCCTGGCCCTGCTGGGATTTGCCCTGGTGCAGGCAAAGGCACAGACCGACACTACCAAAGCACCTGAATCTGCCGCTGACACCATGCAGATCGGCAATATCATTATCCTGAAGAACGGAACCGGCGGCAACAGCAGCCGCGATGAATTTTCGATCAATATCCGCCGCAAGCGGTGGGATTATCCGCCGAACCTCGCTACCAGTTGGCTGGCGGTTGACCTGGGATTCAACAATTTCTCCGATAAAACGAATTACGGTTCGCTGACCAGTGGCTATGGCGCAGGAACGGATAAAGAGCTGTTCAACCTGCGCAACGGCAAAGCGGTGAACGTCAATATCTGGATCGTTATGCAACGGCTGAACCTGGTCAAGCACGTGGTGAATCTCAAATACGGTATCGGCCTGGAGCTGAATAACTACCGCTACGACAGCAATGTCAAGTTCGACCGGAAACCCGCGGCGGTATATGACGACCAGACCAGCGACTACCGCAAAAACAAGCTTGCTGCCGATTACGTAACGGTTCCGCTGATGCTCAACTTTAATTTTACGCCCCGCAAAAATCCGCTGCGTTCTTTTGGCGTCAGCGCGGGCATCGCCGGCAGCTACCTGTACAGCAGCCGCCATAAGTTCGTCACCGACCAAGACGGCAAGGGCAAGACCAAGGGCAACCTGGGACTCAATGCGCTGAAATATGCCTGGGTGGGAGAAGTGAAGCTCGGCCCCGTGAGCCTGTATGGCAACTATTCGCCGCAATCGATGTTCGCCGACGGCCTCGACCACCGGCCCTGGGCCGTGGGTCTGCGCCTGCCGGTAGACGGGAACAATTAAAGGAAATCAACGGTTGGAAAAGGATTGTTGTAAATGGGGGTTTCTCCACAAACAGCAACCCTTTTTCGACTTTTGATTTTTGACCTTCGATTTTCCCTAATTTGTCGGCCAAATTCAACCATTCAATGGCATACCCTGTAATTGACATCGAAGGCATTGGCGAAACCTATGCGGCAAAACTGGAGCAGGAGGGCATTCATACTACTGGTGATCTCCTGGAAAAAGCAGGCAAAAAAGCGGTCGGGAGGCGCTGGCGACAGCCACCCGGATACCTGAAACGCTGATCCTTACCTGGGTGAACCATGCCGACCTTTTTCGCCTGAACGGCGTAGCAGGACAAACGGCCGAGTTGCTGGAAGCGGCCGGCGTGGATTCGGTAAAAGAGCTGGCTACCCGCAATGCCGTCAACCTGCACGCTAAAATGCAGGAAGTGAATAACCAATACGGTCTTTCGGGCAAAGTACCGTCGGAAGAGGCCCTGCAGGGTATGATCCTTGCAGCAAAGGATCTTGATAAAAAAGTTTTTCATTGATCACTCCATTAACAAATCAACAAGTATGAAACAGCAAATCGGAAGAGGACTTGCCGTGCTGGCACTGGTCGTTGCGATGACCTTCACCGCCTGCAAACCCAAAGATGCCGACATCGAAAAAAATGTAACTACCGCTATTGCCGCCTATCCGGGCGTTAGCGTAAGTGTAAAAGACGGCGTTGCCACGCTATCGGGCGAAGTAGCCGACGAAACCACGAAGGCGGCTATCGAAACAGCTACCAAAGCCGTGAAAGGGGTTAAGTCGGTCAGCAACAGCCTGACCATACCGCCGCCACCGCCGCCGGTTGTTATCAACCCGGATGAAACCCTGCAGAAAACTGCCGCCGATATTATTGCCGGCCTGCCTGCCGCCAAATCGGTAACCGCTACGGTGAACGACGGCGTGGTAACGCTGACCGGTACCATTAAAAAGGCAGATCTGCCGGGGCTGATCCAGAAGTTGAATGAAATCAAGCCGAAGAAAGTTGAAAACAAACTGGTTATCAAGTAAATACAAATAAAATGGCATTACAAGACACCAAATACAAGTCGCTCGTTGATGCTGCCCAGGCCGCGGGTGTAGCCAATTTGCAGGTGCGCGAGCAGGATGGCGTACTGTATATAGACGGTACCGCCCCCAGCAATGCGTCGAAGCAGCAGTTATGGGATACCTATGAAGCCCTCAATCCCGATTTCCGTGATTCCGACCTGGTGCTGAACCTGTCGGTGGCGGAGGGCGCTGAGGAGACTTATACGGTAAAAAGTGGTGATAACCTCAGTAAAATCGCCAAAAAATACCCCGGACTTAGCTGGAAAGACATCTACGAGGCCAACAAAGACAAGATCAAAAATCCTGACCTGATACAGCCGGGCTGGGAGCTGAAGATTCCGACGAAATAATTGATAATCAATTATTTGTTTGAAGTTTGAGGTTTGAGGAGAGTCGCTGGTTGTGCAGCATACTGCCGTCGCCGCGACCCACCTCAAACCTCAAACTTTTCCAAAAGTTTATCCACAAGTGAAATAGGAAGGCGTCCGGCAGCGTTTTTGATGCTGTACCCAAAACGGCAGAAAACTAAAATCCGAAATACATGCTGTCACGCCTATCCGTATCCTTGGGCCTTGTTTGTACCGTTGGCCTATTTTCTTTTTCGGGCGATCATTACCGTTCCATCCGGTTCAACCACAACCGCGTCTTTGGCGGGGAGCTGACCGGGACGGCCCACATTATCATCGACAAGTCTGATTATGAACTGAGTATCTACGATGAGGATGGCTGGTATGCCACTTACCCCGTCGTATTCGGCGAAAAGACCGGGGGCGACAAAATGGTACAGGGTGACCGGAAAACGCCCGAGGGCGAATATAAAATCGTCACCAAGCGGCCCGACAAAAAATGGGGAAAAATGATGCTGATCGATTACCCGACACCGGCCGATGTAGCCAAGTTCAATGAGCGGAAAGCAAAGGGCCTTATTCCAAAAAACGCCAGGATCGGCGACGGGATCGGGATCCACGGCACCTGGGAGCGCGACGACATGGCAGTGGACTATTTCCAGAACTGGACCAATGGCTGCGTAAGCCTGAAACGGGTGGAAATGGACGAGATATATGCGCTGATCCCCGTGGGAACCAAGGTAACCATCCGAAAATGAAGCCGGCAACTAGGTAGTTAACACAGAATCGTTAATATTTTTTTAGCCATATCATCCGATATGGCTATTTTCGTATATCCAAAGTTTTCAACAGTCTTAGTATCCTTGGTGAATAGCCGATAGTTTCCGCGCCCCCCTTTTATCGTAGAAGCAAGCCAAGCCGTGCCTCGATGGCAACGGTTTACTGTGTTTTTAACGTGTTAAAACTATTGTTTATGAATCAAACCTTCACAAAATACGCTACCATGAGAAGACTGTTACACTTGTTTCTTTTCTTATTGTCATTTCCGATTGCTGGTTTTTCGGCAGATTTTTATTGGCGGGGTGCCGGAACCGGCGCATGGGGCCAAGCATCAAACTGGTCCCTCTCTCCTACCGCATATGTATCTACACCTGTACCTCCGGGTCCGGCGGATATAGTTCACTTTGTAACCCCGGCAGTTATGGCAGGTCCTATTGGACCACCTACTCTCCGCGGTGGTGGCATCATCAATATAACAAGTACTGTAACTGTCCTCGAAGTAGTTGCGGAAGTAGGTGCGTCCATTTCGGTTTTTCAAACTGCTCCTATGGAACTATTGGGTGCTGGTGGTACTAATAATTGGGGGATGGAGCTACTGGCAACTAACGTGTCGTGGTTTGTAAGTGCAGATTTGAATAACCGCGGTGGACATCGCCAGACCAGAGGCATGATTCTTCTTGGCATTAACACAACCCACTATATTCATGGAAACTTGCTATTGGGTTCTGCAGGCTATAACCCGTCGTTTACCATGCAGCCAGGAAATACCTTAGTGCTTGGTGGGAATATTCGAATCTTAGATGGTGCAGGCTTCATTGCGTCTGATGACACAGAACTTCGGCTTGAAAAAGAGGTTGCAACCAATACCACTATTAATATCGACGACAATCCTGGCACCGCTACAGGAACATTGCTGGCGACTGTATTTAATTTCGTAGTCAATAATGGTCTTCATTCTACTGGTAATGACATAGTTAGCTTGACCGACGGATCAGTTCTTGAGGTTAGGAATAATTTAGTACTGTCTTCAGGGGCTGTGAGAACGCCGGGGGCTGCTGTTACGCCGGGAACGTTGCGTGTGAGAGGGAACATTTCTTCTTTCGGAAATCTAAGCACGGCGAATTCAAACGCACGGCTCGTTCTTGTTGGAGAATTCGATCAGACTATTCACCTTGTAGGTGACGATAAAGATAATTGGGACGGCCCGATAGAAATCAGCAAAGATCCCGGCGGTTCAACTGTCACTTTGCTTGATAGTCTTATACTTGATCAAAACGGGCAAATAATGACTTTTACAAACGGGATTGTAAACACAACCTCTTCCACTCCGTTGGTATTTATTGGCTCTGCTGCAAATCCGGCGATCGCTGTCGATTTCAGTGATGCCAGTCACGTTAATGGTCCAGTGGTGAAAAACGGAGCCTCTTTCTTTACTTTCCCAATTGGTAACGGTTCTGTTGTCGCACCGCTCCGTATAAGTGGTGCTGCAACTTCTTCAACCAATGTTGGTGGTGGGGCTGCGACTTCTTACACAGCTCAATATTTCCGGGCAAATCCAACAACGGCCGGAATGCCTGCAACATCTGTAACGGCTCCACTGGAAAATGTGAGCGAATGTGAATACTGGTCACTGGTTAAAAACGGCGGTAGCAATGCTCGTGTGTGGCTCTCGTATGAAAGTGCAAGAAGTTGTGGTATTACCTCGCCTGTCGACCTTCGCGTAGCCAATTGGCCTACAGGAGCTTCTGCTTGGGCAAACAGGGGAGGTGCTAATGAATCAATAAGCGGCTTTAATTTTGTAGGGAGCACCACACCTGCTTTGCAACCTCCAGCCAACTATCCGTTCTTCACTTTGGGATCGATCAACGAAGAACTCAACCCCCTGCCTGTTAACTGGCTCAACTTTACCGGCCGTTATTTCGAAGGAAAAGTTGACCTGAACTGGGAAACTGCCATAGAAAAAGACAACGACGTGTATTCGGTTGAACGTTCTGCAACCGGTCACAGCTTCGATGTTATTGGTACCGTTCCGGGCAAAGGAAATACTACCATCCGCAGCAGCTATGCTTTCACCGATGCCAGCCCGCTCGATGGTGAGAACTACTACCGTATCCGGCAGACCGACTTCGACGGCACTTTCACCTATAGCAAGGTAATCCGTGTAATCGCCGCCAATGGTGCTGCTGCCGGTCTCCGCCTCTATCCCAACCCGGTAGTGAGCAGCCAGCAATTGACACTGGAAAACACCACTTTGCGGAACAAGAAAGTGACACTGTCCCTCGTATCAGCCACCGGCGCCATCGTTCGCCAGGAGCAGGTAACCTTCGGTAGCGACAGCCGCCTGAAAGTGAACATCAGCAACCTGAAAAAAGGCAGCTACTTTATCCGCATCACCGATGGTGATAAGAAACTGGTTAGCCCCGTGATCGTTCAATAAAACAATCATACTCTCTTTTAAAAGGTGTCTCCCGCGAGACACCTTTTTTATTGCCGCCAACTTCCTTATGCTTACTTTCATTCGGCTGTCACTGGCTTACCCGACGGCCAGCCAATGGCAGCCCACCAAAAATCACCAGCACATGAAACAACTGCTTGGCACGCTCTGCCTCTTACTGGCATTAGCGGCACATGCACAAACCACCGTTATCAAAGCGGGAAAACTGATCGACACCGAAACCGGCACCGTTCTCGATAACCAGCTCATCATTATCGAGGCCGATACCATCAAAGCTGTGGGAAGCAACCTCAGTGTCCCGAAAAACGCAGCCATTATCGACCTGTCGAAAGCAACCGTGCTGCCGGGACTCATCGATTGCCATACCCATATCACCACGGAACCGGGCGGCGACTATTATGACGAGATGTTCCGCAAAACACCGCTCGACGCCGCCATCAAGGCGCCTATCTACGCCAAACGCACCCTCGAAGCCGGCTTCACCAGTGTTCGTGACCTGGGTTCCTCGAGTTTTCTCGACGTGGCATTGCGCAATGCGATCAATCATGGCGATATCCCGGGGCCGCGCATGGTCTGCGCGGGACTCTTTATCGGCTCCACCGGCAGCCATGGCGATTTTAACGGCTATTCGCCCTACCTGCAATTCAATTATCCCGAAGGAATGAGCGGCGTTGCCAACGGCGTTGAAGGTGTTCGCCGGCAGGTACGCTACAATGTCAAATACGGTGCAGACGTGATCAAATTCGGCGCCAGCGCCGGTGTGCTTACCGAAGAAGAAAGCGTCGGCGCCCCCCAATACTCGCAGGAAGAAATGAATGCCCTGGTAGCCGAAGCGAAATTGTGGGACAAAAAAGCCTGCGCCCATGCCCACGGCACCGAAGCCATCAAAATGGCCGTTAAAGCGGGCGTTGCTTCTATTGAGCACGGCAGCTTTATCGACGACGAAGGCATTGCGCTGATGAAGCAGCACGGTACCTACCTGGTTGCCGATATCTACAACGACGACTATATCATGAGCGAGTACAAGAAGCTGGGTTACCCGCAGAAAATACTCGACAAGGAAAAGCTGGTGGGTCAAACACAGCGCGAGAATTTCGCCAAAGCAGCCAAAGCAGGCGTCAAAATTGCCTTCGGCACCGATGCCGGCGTGTACCCCAATGGCTGGAACGCAAAACAGTTTTACTATATGGTTAAGTATGGCCTCAGTCCCATGCAGGCCATCCAGGCAGCCACCATCAATGCGGCCGACCTGATCGGTATAAAAAAAGCCGGCTCGATCAAAGCCGGCAAATATGCGGATATCATTGCTGTTACAGACGATCCGTTGGCCAATATCAAAAGCCTCGAGAAAGTGGGGTTCGTTATGAAAGGCGGCGAAGTGTATAAAAACGACTACCGCACGCCCAACGAGCCATCCGCCGTCAAAGCCGGCCGTCCCTGATCTCTTCCACCACTGCGGGATCGAGCAGGGTGCTGGTATCACCCAGGTTTTCCGTTTCGCCTTCGGCAATCTTTCGCAGAATGCGACGCATGATCTTGCCGCTGCGTGTTTTGGGCAACCCGGTGACGAACTGTATCTTATCGGGTTTCGCGATCGGGCCGATAATTCGGCTAACCGTTAACGTTATATCCTGCCGGTTGAGCTTCTCGTCGCCATGCGATCCCTGGAAAACAACAAAAGCATAAATGCCCTGCCCCTTGATATTGTGCGGATATCCCACCACGGCGCTTTCCACCACACCGGCGTGCATGTTGATGGCATTCTCCACCTCGGCCGTACCAATGCGGTGGCCGCTTACATTCAGCACATCATCTACACGACCGGTAATACGGTAATTGCCGTTCTCGTCGCGGTAGCAGCCGTCGCCGGTAAAATACAGGTTTTCGTAAGTCGCGAAATAATTCGTGCGGCAGCGTTCATGATCACCATAGGTAGTGCGTAAAATGCCCGGCCACGGAAATTTGATGCAGAGGTTGCCACTCACGTCATTGCCCACGATCTCTTTGCCATTCTCGTCTACCAGGGCCAGTTGCACGCCCGGCAGCGGCAAGGTGGCATAAGACGGCTTGCCAGGTGTGATACCGGCCATATTACTGATCATGATACCGCCGGTTTCGGTCTGCCACCAGGTATCTACGATAGGACAGCGGTTCTTTCCGATGTGCTCGTTGTACCAATGCCAGGCTTCTTCGTTGATCGGCTCACCTACGGTACCCAGCACTTTCAGCGAATCAAGCCGCCGCCCCTGCACCGGGCCCAGGCCGAAGCACATCAGCGAGCGGATCGCCGTTGGCGCCGTGTACAGCACATTCACCCGGTATTTGTCAACGATCT
>JBDHYM010000059.1:0-15639 GCA_039811405.1 Flavihumibacter sp.
AAGATGGTATGCCTCGATCTCGATCACCCCGAGATCGTCCAGTTTGTTGACTGGAAAGTGGAAGAGGAAAAGAAAGTGGCGGCGCTGATTGCCGCCGGTTATTCCAGCGATTACGAAGGAGAAGCCTATCGCACCGTCAGCGGGCAAAATTCCAATAATTCCGTGCGTATCCCGAACGCTTTTTTTGAAAAGCTCGAAGCGGGCGAAGACTGGGAACTCAAAGCGCGCAGCGACGGACGCACCATGAAAAAGCTGCCCGCCCGCGAGCTCTGGAACAAGATCGCGTACGCCGCCTGGCGTTGCGCCGATCCCGGTGTGCAATACGATACTACGATCAACGAATGGCATACCTGCCCCGAGGGAGGACGCATCAACGCATCCAATCCCTGTTCGGAATACATGTTCCTCGACAACACTGCCTGTAACCTGGCGTCGGCCAACCTGATGAAATTCTTCGATACCCGTGCCAATCTTTTCGATGTGGAAGGATATGCATACAGTTGCCGGCTGTGGACGGTGGTGCTGGAGATATCGGTGCTGATGGCGCAGTTCCCATCGAAAGAAGTGGCGCAGTTGTCGTATGATTATCGCACCCTGGGGCTGGGCTTCGCCAACCTTGGCACCCTGCTGATGGTTAGCGGTATTCCGTACGACAGCGAAGAGGCCCGGGGCATTGCCGGGGCGATCAGCGCTATCATGACCGGCGTAGCCTATAGCACATCGGCAGAGATGGCACAGGTACTGGGCGCTTTCCCCCGTTATGAAGAGAACCGCGCGCACATGCTGCGTGTAATGCGTAACCACCGCGCAGCGGCCTATGATGCGGCCGATGCCTGTGAAGCGCTGACGGTAAAGCCCATGGGCATTCAGGCGAAATATTGTCCCGATTATTTGCTGAAGGCGGCCACCCGTGCCTGGGACGATGCCGTTCAGTTGGGAGAGAAATACGGTTATCGCAACGCACAAACCACGGTGATTGCACCCACAGGCACCATCGGGTTGGTAATGGATTGCGATACAACGGGCGTGGAGCCCGACTTCGCGCTGGTGAAATTTAAAAAGCTCAGCGGCGGCGGTTATTTCAAGATCATTAACCAGTCGGTACCCCAGGCCCTGCGCAATCTTGGTTACAACGAGAAAGAAAGAGAAGCGATCATCAAATATGCGGTGGGCAGCGCCAGCTTTGCCGGTGCGCCTGGTATCAATCACCAGACGCTGAGCGAAAAAGGATTTATTGCAGAAGAGATCAGGAAGCTCGATGAAGCGGTGAAGAGCGCTTTTGAGATTGGCTTTGTTTTCAACCGGTTCACGCTGGGCGAAGCTTGCCTGGAGCGGCTGGGCTTTACCGCCGAGCAATACGGCGACTGGAATTTCAACCTGCTCGATGCGCTGGGCTTTTCGGAAGAAGAGATAGAAGCGGCGAACGACTATGTGTGCGGCACCATGACGGTAGAGGGCGCGCCCTTTCTGCAAGCCGAACACCTGCCCGTATTCGACTGCGCCAATAAATGCGGCCGGAAAGGGAAGCGCTACATTCATGCGCATGGCCATATCCGTATGATGGGTGCGGTACAGCCTTTTATCAGCGGCGCCATTTCCAAAACCATCAACCTGCCGAATGAGGCGAAAGTGGAAGAGATCGCCGATTGTTACATGCTGAGCTGGAAACTGGGACTGAAAGCCAATGCACTGTATCGCGATGGCTCCAAGCTGAGCCAGCCACTGAGTAATAAGAGCGATAAGAAAAAGAAGGCGGAAGAAAAAGAAGAGCATACAGAGGCGCTCACTGCGCCGGCGTCGAATATCGTTGACCTCGGCAAGCTCACTGTCGATGAGCTGCTGGAAGAAGTGCAGAAGCGGGTACAGGCATCGCCTGATACCAAGCTCAAACGCCAGTTGGCGATGATTGTCGAGCGCCGCTCGTTGCCGGCCAAACGCAGGGGTTATACGCAAAAGGCGAGGATCGCGGGACAGGCGCTCTTTGTGCGCACCGGAGAATACGACGACGGCACCCTCGGCGAGATATTCATCGATATGGCGAAAGAAGGCGCCACCATGCGGAGCATGCTCAACTGTTTCGCGATTGCGGTATCGATCGGCCTCCAGTATGGTGTTCCGCTGGAAGAGTTTGTAGAGAAATTTGTGTTTACCCGTTTTGAGCCGGCGGGCATGGTCGACCACCCGAATATCAAGAGTACCACGTCGATTGTGGATTTCATTTTCCGCTCGCTCGCGTATGAGTACCTCGACCGGGCCGACCTGGTGCATGTGATCGATCGCCCGGAGTTGCTGAATACCGGCAATGAAGCATGGGATGAATCTACCACTGATGCCGGCCGTAAGTCGCCCGAGCTGAGTGATGTTCGCATCGTGGCGGCTGCCCGGACACCGAAGGCCACAGCACCCCGGGCGGAGCAGACCGCCGGCAGCTACGATGCATTGAGCGCGGCGAACAAGTCGATGCAGAGCGATGCTCCCGCCTGCAATGTGTGCGGCCACCTGACCATCCGCAGCGGCACCTGCTACAAGTGCCTGAACTGTGGCAACAGCCTGGGATGCAGTTAAGCAGAAAAATGGACGGTTACTATATGACAGGGGCGGTCGTGAAAACGACCGCCCCAAGCATTTGTACTCTTTCCTTCCGTATTTTCTGCATTTTCCCTTGTTTAGACCTGTTTTTTTATATTTTGGGAAGCAGGTAGTACGTTAATGCGTAAACCATCACCAAAATTCCGACCGTATGCAAAAAGTAGTGGCTATTGTTTTATTGGGGCTGTTGTTCGCCGCCTGCAACAGGGCTGTAACACCGGGCGAAGCGGCTTCCGGCAAGTACAAGAACTGCCGACCCATTCGCTAGATTGATTGGTAAATGAATTGACAAATTTGCCCCGGTTGCCGTCAGGAGCCGGGGCGATTTGTTTATGGGCGGCAGGTATAACTGCGCCTCCTTATGACATTGCTTCCAACTGTTTTAAGACAGGAACCAGCGACTTCCCTTTTTCGGTGAGATGGTATTCTATGTGCAGGGGCTTTTGCTTTACGACAACTTTTTCCAGCAAGCCCGCTTCTTCCAGCTCTTTTAAAGCAACGGATAGTGTTTGCTTGTTTGACCCCTGCATTTGACGTAACAGACTACTGAACCGCAGCGGCGCCTCGGCCGCCAAACGAAAAATTTCAGGCTTCCATTTGCCCGACAGCACTTTTAAAAGCCCTTGTGCGAGACAAGTTTCGGTGTCATTTATTGTTTTTTTAGTAGTCATAAATTTCTGACTTATTGCAGGAGAATGCAGAACACGTCAACTTTGCCTAAAAGTACAATTTATTAATGATGCCTGGCAGCATCGGTTGCCAGGCGCAAACAAGAAAGAAATGGAAGAAAAAAACAACCCGCTTTTCTGCGACCCTGTAGAAGGCGTTTGCGGAATACCCGGCAGCGCAATAAAAACAGCAATCGCTGTTCAAAGCATGGAAAAACCTGTTAAAGTCGTTTATTTCACAGACCCCATTTGTTCTTCTTGTTGGGGAATTGAACCGCAACTGAGAAAATTGAAATTGGAATATGGTAATGACGTAGAGATTGACTATCGTATGGGTGGTTTGCTGCCCGATTGGAGTTACAATAGCGGCGGTATCAGCAAGCCGTCGGATGTGGCACATCATTGGGACGAAGTAAGCGTTTATTACGATATGCCTATTGACGGAGACGTTTGGCTGGAAGACCCTTTGTCGTCTTCTTATCCGCCTTCCATCGCTTTCAAAGCGGCGCAAATGCAGGACAACGAAAAGGCCGTTTTGTTTTTAAGGGAAATGCGTGAAATGCTTTTCCTGCAAAAAAAGAACATCGCAAAGTGGGAACATATAGAAGCGGCAGCCAGAAAGGTTGGATTAAATACAGCGCAGTTAAGAACAGATTATGACGGCAACGCAAAAAAAATGTTTGAGGAAGATTTGAACCTGGCAAAATCCTATGGAGTAAGAGGATTTCCTACTATTTTCTTTTTAGACAATTCAGGCAATAAGGAAATTGTGTATGGTTCAAGACCGTATGCCTTTTATGAAATGTCTGTTTTGAAGCTTCATCCGGCATCCGTTAAAGCTGAGTATAGTAAAAATTGGGAAACCTTGTTTTCAAAATATCCTTCATTAACGGCAAAAGAATTCTCCGAGCTTTCGGGAACACCAAGAGCGGAAAGCGAAAAGCAATTAAATGACCTTGTGATAAAAGGAAGTTTGGAAAAACTGACGACTAAAAACGGTTCTATGTGGGCAATAAAAAATGCCTGGGGGTAACATATTAACTTTGATATACTTCAGGTTTGTCGTTTTACATTGGCTGCAAAAAATTTCGAAAGCTAAGATACCTTATAGCTTTATAATGTCTATTTTTGTGGTGTTAAACGCCTATCATAAAGCCGATGAAGAAAGAATTGATTGTAGAGTTGTTGCGGAAATTTGAGCAGGCAGCTTACGAATATCACGGCGTTGAGTGTTGGAGCGCAAGAGAATTGCAAAAAGTATTTAACTATACAGAATGGCGTAATTTCTTAAAAGCCATTGATAAAGCCAAAAAGTCTTGCGAAAATGCAGGAGAAGTGGTTTCCGATCATTTTGTTGGCTTCAACAAAATGATCGATTTGGCAAAAGGGGCACAACGTGAGATTGATGATATTGCTCTCACAAGGTATGCCTGCTATCTGATAGCACAGAACGGAGATGCTGCCAAAAGCGAAATTGCTTTTGCTCAAACTTACTTTGCCGTTCAGACGCGCAAACAAGAAATCATCGAGCAACGACTTTTAGACGTTGCAAGAGTAACAGCAAGGGAAAAACTAAGCAGGTCTGAAAAGAAACTTTCAGGTATTATATACGAACGTGGAGTGGACGATAAAGGCTTTGCTATTATACGCAGTATGGGCGACAAAGCCTTATTTGGTGGTTTTTCCACCAACGATATGAAGCATAAGTTGCAAATTCCCGACAATAAACCTTTGGCAGACTTTCTTCCTACACTTACTATAAAAGCCAAAGATTTTGCTGCCGAATTGACAAGCCACAACGTAGTCGAAAAAGACTTGAAAGGACAACAACAAATCGGTAAAGAACATATTGACAACAATATGGCAGTTCGTAAAATGCTTAAAGAAAGGGGTGTACAACCCGAGAACTTGCCTGCATTGGAAGATGCAAAGAAGGTTCAACGCAGGTTAGAAAGCGAAGAGAAGAAAGTAAGCAAAACAACTAATAAACTGAATAAGAAGAAATAGGAACACCCGCCTCTATCAGCAGCCTTTCTTTCCTGTTGATAGAGGTGGGTGACGCAAAGATGCGTCTTCTGCGATTAGCTCCTTTGTACATACTAAACAAACCAAAGCCACCGCCATTGGATTCTGCGCGATTTTATTATGGTCTTCCATTGTAGGGCTTATCAAATAAGTTAGCCATTCGTTCGGTGCAACCCTGGGCGCAGCCCTGATATACACGGTAGCCGTTGTGTTTTTGCTTTTTACCATGAAATGGGTGCCCTTCTCAATAATTCCGAAAAAATACCTGGTATACGGAGGGTTGTTGATGGTGTTGTATGAGTTATGCCTGGCGCTATCCATAGGGTATTCTGCCAATAGCAGGCAGGCGATAGAGGTGGGCATGGTCAATTATCTATGGCCCACATTCACGATGGTTGCCACTATCCTTTTCACCGGAAAAAAAACAAATTGGCTGATTGCGCCGGGCATACTTCTTTCTATGTTGGGGATAGTTTGGGTCTTGGGCGGCGAACAGGGAATAAACATTTCCGAAATGCTTGCCAACATTAAGACAAATCCGCTAAGCTATGGACTGGCTTTTACAGGGGCCGTATTATGGGCTGCCTATTGTGTTGTTACTGTCCGGATGGCAAACGGCGTCAACGGAATAACCCTGTTTTTTATGATGGTTGCCGTTGCATTGTGGATTAAATACCTGCTTTTGGGCGACGCCGTCCATGTACAGGTTAATCTTTCCTCCATTGTGTACCTGTTACTTGCTGCCTGCGCCATGGGATTTGGATATGCCGCCTGGAATATCGGTATTTTGGGCGGGAATGTTACCGTATTAACCGGCGCCTCCTACTTTATTCCCGTTTTGTCTTCAGCGCTTTCTTCTGTTCTTTTGGCGACAGCCCTGGGGTTGTCCTTTTGGCAAGGTGCGACAATGGTTTGTACTGGTTCTATACTCTGTTGGCTGGCGACAAGAGAACGTGCGGGAAAATAAACTGTTGGCGATGTCAATATGCGAAAATTGCCGCACTTGCATTCATTATCGCCGGCGATAATGACGGGTTGGATAAAACAAGCTATTTTTGCCTGTAATACCTCCCCACAAAAAACAAGCAATCCGAACCCGACCAGCCGGACAATAATGAACATGAATATATCTTTTGGTTATGACAGAAAGCAGGTGATACAAGCTTTGCGGTATCACTTTTTTTCCAGGCGTGAAATCCGGCTGCTGCTGATCGGTATCAATCTCTTTACGATCCTGGCCGCTGTATTGCTGTATTTCAAACGGGTAAGCCCTTCCACTTTCCTGATCTTTTCCATTCTTTGGATGCTGGTGTTGCTGGTGGTATGGCAACTGCTTCCCAACAGCATCTACCGGAAATCGGAAACATTCCGCGATTCGTTTCAGCTCAGCGCCGACGACAACGGCATCATCCTTGAAACCGGCAGGGGTAACCAACACTGGGCCTGGCAACGTTTCAGTAAATTCCTGGAAACGCCGTTTTTCTTTCACCTGTACTTTGCACCCAACTCATTTTTCCTGGTGCCGAAAGATGCTTTCCGCGATAAAGACCAGGAACGTGATTTCAGGGAAACACTGCGCAGTCATATTCGGTAAGCCCAGCGCAAATACGGTAGATGCCCATACATAGTCATCAATGCGATAAGTTCCTGTAAAGCGGGCACGGGTAATAAGAACCCCACCTTACCGGGGTTTATATTTGGAGCCGTCGAGAATGGCGCGGGGCTGCAGTTGCATGAGTTGCCCCGGCGTGGTATGCGGGTTCTTTTCCATATAGGCGTTCACGATCTGCTGGCCGATCCATTGCCCGATATTGCCGGGCGCGGCTGAGGGAAAGCCCTGCGTAGTCGGCGCCTCTCCGAGGAAATCGCGGATGGTGCCGGGATCGGTGCTGTATATCCGGTCGTTTTGCAGTACCAGGTTCCAGATGATGCCCTCATTGGCCTTACACCATTCGTATTGCTCTTTCCTGAATCCGTTGATGAGGGTATCGGGCGTATCGGGCATCAGCTTTTTCGCCAGCCACCAGTATTTGCCCTTTTCGATCATTTGCTCTACCAGCGGGCCGCCGGCGGCATTCTTCTCGGGGAACAGGTCTTCTTCCACCACCCTGATACAGTTGACCGCGATATACGCCTTGCTGAACCGCCGCGAAATATAAGTAGGGTAGAGCTGCTGCCCTTCTATAGACGTATAATACGGAAAATCGGCGCCGGCATACAGGTGCAGGCCGATGGCAATGGCGTTTTCGGTAATGGCTGCGCCAGGCGCATCAAAGGGGCCGAAATAGCTGACAAAAGCAGGCACCTGGTAAGCGGGGAAATAAGCCTTTACATACCGGAAAGCCTTATTCAGCTCTTTCTCGGTGGCCGACAAATCGTCGAACTGCGCTTTGACCTGCTCATATACCGGCGCATAGCTGCGGTAAAATTGCTGGTTGGCCACCGGTAATATTTTATTGGAATCGCCGATAATGCCGGCGCCCAGTATATTGGCAGTAAAGTCGTTGATGAAATAAGGGAAATCAGCCTGCACCTGCAACAGTCCGGGGTATAGCTGGTTGGAATCAATGGCAAAATACGCTTTGTCAAACCGGTTGATATGGGTATTGACCTGTATCTGGCTGATGTCGGGATGATTGTTATTACCATCGCCGCAGGCAGTCATCGCCATGGCCAACAATAGATATATCCAACTGAATTTCATCCCACTGAAACGATTCTTCATTTGATTTGTTGTACCGCAGGTTCGTACATTCGGACATCTAAATTACCCTAATATGTTGAAAATTGCGTTGTCGCAGCAGAATTACCATATCGGCCATTTTGCCGCCAATACAGAAAAGATCATCCAGGCCATCCGGCAGGCTGAAGCTGCAGATGTGGACCTGCTGGTGTTCTCGGAGCTCTGTGTATGCGGTTATCCGCCACGCGACTTTCTTGCTTTCGACGATTTTATCCGGCAATGCTACGCAGTGATCGACACCATCAGGAAAGAGACCTCCCGCGTGGCCGTCATCATCGGCGCACCGCAACGAAACCCGCAGAAAGAAGGGAAAGACCTGTTTAACGCCGCCTGGCTGTTGCACGAAGGTGAAGTAAAGGGCGTGGCGCATAAGACCTGCCTGCCGACGTACGATGTGTTTGACGAATACCGGTACTTCGAGCCTGCCTTCGAATGGTCGGTCATTCCCTTTAAAGGAAAAAAGATCGCGCTGACAATCTGTGAAGACATTTGGGCGCTGAGCGATAACCCGCTCTATCGCACCGCACCCATGGACGAGCTGATCAAGTCGGCCCCCGACCTGATGATCAATATCTCTGCTTCGCCATTCGACTACGACCACGACGACGACCGCAAGGAAATAGTGCGTGCCAATGTGCTTCGCTATCGACTGCCCATGATCTATTGCAATGCCGTGGGTTCGCAAACCGAAATCGTTTTCGACGGCGGCAGCCTCGTGTATAATGCTGCCGGCAAACTGGTGAAAGAACTGAAATATTTCGAAGAAGACTTTGCGGTAGTGACCATGAACGATGATATGTACCGTACCGCCGACACCGCCGGCGCCCTGCGTGCGATGGACAAGGAAATGCGCGTGTCGCGGATTTCTGACCCCGACAAGATCATCGGTTTTCTCACGAACGAAAACAATATCGAACAGATATTCCGGGCCCTTGTACTCGGCATAAAAGACTATTTCAGTAAAATGGGTTTCAGCAAGGCCATCATCGGCAGCAGCGGGGGCATCGACAGCGCCGTGACCCTGGCCATCGCCTGCGAAGCCCTTGGCGCCGTGAACGTGCGGGCAGTACTGATGCCATCTACGTTCTCCAGCGCTCATTCGGTCGATGATGCGGTAGCGCTCAGCCGGAACCTGGGCAACCCGTACGACATCATCCCCATCAAAAACGTGTACGACGCTTTCCTGGAAACCCTCGAACCGGTATTCAGCGGCACGGCTTTCGATATTGCCGAAGAAAACATCCAAAGCAGGAGCCGCGGTAACCTGCTGATGGCCATCGCCAATAAATTCGGTTATATCCTGCTGAATACATCGAACAAAAGCGAATTGTCAACCGGTTACGGAACCCTTTACGGTGATATGGCCGGCGGCCTGGCGGTACTGGGCGATGTATATAAAATGCAGGTATATGCCCTGGCCAGGTATATCAATCGCAATACGGAGATCATTCCGCAGCACATCATCGATAAAGCGCCGTCGGCCGAACTGCGCCCCAACCAAAAAGACAGCGACAGCCTGCCGCCGTATGAGCTGCTCGATAAGGTACTGTACCAGTATATCGAAAAGCAGCAAGGGCCGCAGGAGATCATCGACCAAGGTATCGACGAGGCCCTGGTGCGGCGGGTATTGAAGCTGGTAAATGTGAACGAATACAAACGCAACCAGTTTTGCCCCATCATCCGCGTCAGCGCAAAAGCGTTCGGGGTCGGCCGGCGGATGCCGATTGTCGGGAAATACCTGAGCTAAAAAAGAAGCCCCTGTATAGACATACCGGGGCTCTGTTTATGAAATCAGCAGATAAAAAACGTGTATCGAAATGGATTAATGTTTCAGGACAAGGTATTGGTGAACGGTAACGCCGGCGGTTATTTCCAACACCTGGTAAAGCGACAGTTTGTTTTCGTTCAACACTTTGATTTGGGCATCGCCGTGAATCACACCAGGAACGACCAAACTGATCACCGTATTGCTTTCTTTCAGGGTCCAGTCGAAAGATTGTTGTCCGGCTTTCTCATTTTCACATTGCAGGGCGCCGCCGTCGAAAATGCCCGAGCCGTCTTTATCGAAAACCAGGCTGTTGTCGGCGGTACAGTCGTTGACCTCGAAAGGTTGATCGATCTCACCGTCTTTATCGATATCGACGCCGGCCGCATCCAGTTTCCAGGCAGACCGTGTTAACAAACTTGTGGCGGAAATAGTAATCTCGTCCTCTTCCTTTGAGCAGGAAACCAAGCTGACAAACAGCAGGGGGTAGATCAGTATTAGAAAAGCTTTATGAGCGCTTTTCATCATAAGGGCGGATTTTGCATATTAAAACATAAATTCAGTGTTTTTATTGTGCCTTGTAAAAATTATCAACCCTGTCAGTACGCATATTGGCAGAAGAATTGCATCAGCTACGTACTGTTTTGTATAAATAAAATATAGATATGTTGCCCACTTCGGATGATATCCGCCAGTTGAACGAAAAGATCCAGTACCAGGGCGTTTTTATCAATCGCCTGCGGGAAGAGGTTGGCCGGGTGATCGTTGGCCAGTACCATATGCTCGATCGCCTGCTGATTGGCCTGCTAAGCAACGGCCATGTGTTGCTGGAAGGCGTACCCGGCCTGGCGAAGACCCTGACCATTAAATCACTGTCGCAGGCTGTCCAGGCAAAGTTCAGCCGTATCCAGTTTACCCCCGACCTGCTGCCTGCCGATGTGATCGGTACCATGATCTACCAGCAGCAGAAGCACGAGTTTGTGGTACGTAAAGGCCCCATCTTTGCCAACTTTATACTGGCCGACGAAATCAACCGGGCGCCGGCCAAAGTGCAGAGCGCCCTGCTGGAAGCGATGCAGGAAAGACAGGTGACGATCGGCGACAGCACCTACCCGCTCGAAGAGCCCTTCCTGGTGCTGGCCACGCAGAACCCGCTGGAGCAGGAGGGTACTTACCCGCTGCCCGAAGCGCAAGTGGACCGCTTCATCATGAAAGTGATCGTCGGTTATCCCAGCAAAGAGGAAGAGCAGCTCATCATCAGGCAGAACGTGCAGGGGCAGGCGCCCCCCAAAGTGCAGCCGGTGGTTACCATGCATGACCTGCTGGAAGCCAAAGAGCTTACCCGGAAAATATACATGGACGAAAAAGTGGAGAAATATATCCTGGACATCGTGTTCGCCACGCGTCAGCCGGGCGACTACGGCCTGTCGAAACTGACAGCCCTGTTGTCGTACGGCGGCTCGCCCAGGGCCAGTATTAACCTGGCGCTGGCGGCGAAAGCCCACGCTTATTTGTCGCAACGCGCCTTTGTGATACCCGACGATGTGAAAGCCATCGCCAAAGACGTGCTGCGGCACCGTCTCGGCCTCACCTATGAAGCGGAAGCCGAAAACGTGAACGTGGAGCAGGTGGTGGAAGAAATATTAAAAACAATCGCGGCGCCCTGATGGCCATGACCACGGCAGAGATATTGAAAAAAGTAAAGGAGCTGGAGATCAAGAGCAAAAAGCTCACCCGGCACCTGTTCACCGGCGAATACCACAGCGCTTTCAAAGGACGTGGCATGTCGTTCAAGGAAGTGCGTGAATATACCGCCGGTGATGATATCCGTTTTATCGACTGGAATGTATCGGCCCGCTTCAACCATCCGTACAGCAAGCTGTTTGAAGAAGAACGCGAGCTTACCATGATGCTGCTGGCCGACAGCAGCGCCAGCGCCGCCTTTGGTACAGTGCATGCCCGTAAGAAAGACCTGGTGACCGAGATCGGCGCCGTGCTTTCTTTTTCGGCCATCAGCAACAACGACAAGGCCGGCGCCATACTATTCAGCGATGCCATCGAAAAGTTCATACCGCCTAAAAAGGGCAGGGATCACGGCCTGTATATTACCCGTACGCTGCTGACCCAGGAAGCCGCCCGCAAAGGCACGGATATCGGCGCTGCGCTCCGCTATCTTAACAATACCACCCGGCAGCGCTGCATCGTGTTTGTGCTGAGTGATTTTATGGATCCCGCTTTCTCAGACGGGCTGCGCGTGGCGGGGAAAAAGCACGATGTGATTGGTATCAAGATATACGATCCGATGGATATCAACCTGCCCGACGCGGGGCTGCTGGAACTGCAGGACGCCGAGACCGGCGAGCTGGCGCTGGTGGACAGCAGCAGTTACGCGGTTCGCAAAGCGCACCAGGACTATTTCTTTCAACACACCGAATGGTGCAAGCAGGTATTCACCCGCGCCGGCTGCGACCTGCTGCATATTTCCACGACAGAAGATTATGTCAAAGTATTGCAGAAATTTTTTATCGGGAGGAGCTGATCGACCATGAGAACCCTTCGCTTATTCATAACCGTTATTATACTCCTTGCCCTGGTACCCGTTGGGGCGGCGGCGCAGCATATACAGCTCCGCGCATCGGTCGACCGGAACAACATTCTTATCGGCGAGCCCATCTTGCTTACGCTGGAAGGAGAGTTTCCGCTCGACGCCCCGCACAACTGGTTTAACACCGACAGCATCGCGCATTTCGAAGTGATTGAACGGGCAGAGATCGATACCGCCCTGCAGGGCAATGACCAGTTCCTGAAGCAGGTGCTGCGGATCACTTCTTTCGACAGCGGAAGCTGGGTGATCCCCATGATGTCGCTGCGGGTAGGGAACAACAATTACCTCACCGATTCCATCGCTATAGAAGTAGGCTACACACCGGCCGATCCCAACAAGCCTTACCACGGCATCAGGGATATTATCGAAGTGCAGGCGCCGGAGAACGATTATACCACTTATATCATCATCGCCGCTTCGGTATTGCTGCTCCTGTTGTTGCTGTACCTGCTGTTCGGAAGGAAGAAGAAGAAAGCGCCGGCCGGCCAACCTGCACAAACGCGGTTGACCGCCATTGAAAAAGCAAGAACGGAGCTGAAAGCATTGCAGGCCGAAGACCCGGCGGCAACGGGCCGCGTCAAGTATTACTACAGCCGCCTCAACGAAATTTTGCGCGACTACCTGCTGGCAAAGAAAATCATAACCACTCCCGACGGAAGCAACCGCGACGTATTCATGTCGGTGCAATCAAAGCTGGGCCAGGAAGAGAAGCAGGCACTCGCCAAGGCATTGACGCTGGCCGATGCGGCCAAGTTTGCCAAATACCAGCCCACGACTGCCGATCATGCCGACGTGTTTCAAACCATACAGTCATCCATCGAAAAAATAGAGCAGCTTGATAACAAGGTACTTTCATAGTGTGTTTTTCGCCTGGCCCTGGATGTTGTGGCTGTTGCTGCTGGTGCCGCTGCTGGCCCTCTGGTACTGGCGCAGCGGCAAACGGAACCGTGGAGCCATGGTTGTTTCTTCGGCACCCTCTTATACTTCAGGCAGCCGGGGGTGGAAAACCCGCTTCACCCACCTGCCCTTTGTATTGCGGCTGCTGGCCATTACCGCGCTGGTTTTTGCGCTGGCGCGCCCGCAAACCCGTTTCGATGAAGAGCAGGTAACGGGCGAAGGCGTTGACATTGTATTGTGCATCGACGTAAGCGGCTCGATGCTGGCGCAGGATTTCGACCCTAACCGCCTGGAAGCCGCCAAATCGGTGGCGGCTGCTTTTGTCGATAGCCGGAAGACCGACCGCATCGCCGTGGTGATCTTTTCGGGAGAGAGCTTTACGCTTTGCCCGCTTACCACCGATAAGGCAGTGCTAAAAAGCCAGTTATACGGCATACAAAGCGGTTTGCTGGAAGACGGTACGGCCATCGGCTCGGGACTTGCCACCAGCGCCGACCGGCTGCGGGGCAGCAAAGCGAAAAGCAAAGTGGTGATACTGCTTACCGACGGTGAGAACAACGGCGGACAGATACCACCCGTCACCGCGAAAGAGATTGCCAAAAGACTGGGCATACGGGTATATACCATCGGCGTGGGTACCGAAGGCGTGGCCCGCATACCGGTACAATCGGCCAGCGGCAGAATCGTGATGCAGGAGCAGAAAGTAACCATCGATGAAAAACTGCTTACGGAGATCGCCCGTGAAACCGGCGGAAAATATTTCCGCGCGCGCGACAATGCCAGCCTGCAAAATATCTATGCCGATATCGACCGGCTGGAAAAAACGAGCTTTGAAGTGAAAGCGCTGAGAAGATATACCGAACGGTTCCTGCCGCTGGTGCTGGCCGCTTTCGTTTTTATACTGGCCGAATGGATACTGCGGTTCACCCTGCTTAAAAAATTCCCCTGATGATCGCGCGCGTTTATAAATCGACCGGAAGCTGGTACACGCTCAAGACCGCCGGCGGAGAGCAGTTCCAGGGGCGTGTAAAAGGCGTCCTGAAGCTGGATGAGATTACCAGCACCAACCCGCTGGCCGTGGGCGATTGGGTGGATATTGAACCCGAGAACGAAGGTGAAAGAACGGTCATGATAACGGCGATCCATGATCGAAGAAACTATATCAGCCGGGTATCGCCTCACCGGAAAACGCAGCACCATATCATCGCCGCGAATCTCGACCAGGCTTTGCTGGTGGCTACCATCCGCGAGCCGCGCACCTCGCAGGGATTCATCGACCGTTTTCTCGTTTCCGCCGAGGCCTACCACATACCTGCAGTGATCGTTTTCAACAAGGCAGATGTGTACCGTGAGAAGGACCTGGAGAAATTTGCGGAATGGGAAGATATGTACGGCAGCATCGGTTACCAGGTATTGCTCGTAAGCGCGCGCAACGGCGATGGCATGGACCAGGCCAGGGCCCTGCTCTCGGGCAAGACGACCTTGCTGAGCGGCCATTCGGGCGTCGGTAAATCAACCTTTATCAACAGCGTTTTTCCTGAGATGGATTTACGTACGCAGGAGGTAAGCGGCTGGAGCGGTAAAGGACTGCACACGACTACTTTCGCCGAGATGTTTGACCTGCCCGATGGCGGCAGCATCATCGATACGCCGGGCATTCGCGAACTGGGCCTGGTAGACATTGGCCAGCAGGAGCTGTCGCACTACTTTCCGGAAATGCGCACACGGCTGACCGGTTGCCAGTTCAACAATTGCCTGCACATGAACGAACCCGGCTGCGCCATCAAGATGGCCGTAGCCAGTGGCGACATAGCGGTGGATCGTTATGTCAGCTATTGCACGCTGCTCGACTCGCTTAAGAAATAAATTTCCGTGCGGTATTGATGAACAGCTTGCTTTCCAGGAAATGAGCCACTTCGGCAACGGCTTTGTTGTCGCGGTCGATGGCCTGCCTGGTCTGCTTGGGATAGAGGCAGATACCGGTATAAATGTTGTAATAAAGGGTAAGGGGCTGACCTTTGTACTTGAAATCCCAGATCAGCGAATCGAAATCATCGAGTTTGCTGCTGAACCGGATCTTCAATTCTTCCGATAAGAGATTGGCGACTTCGTAGAATCGTTTCAGTCCGCCGTCTTCATCAATAACGGCTTCGGTGAAGCCTTCGTGGGTGTGTAGAACTGGGCACATATGGGTAGGGATTTATATGGCTACGGTAGCTCAGGCCTTGAATTTCTTCGCCTTGGGCACTTTTTCGCCCGCCAGGATCCTTTCGGCGCCAACATTCGCACCATTGCTGGAGCAGCCGTTTTTGGGCTTGCTCAGTGAGCAGGAGCTAAGTGACAGCAC
>JBDHYM010000060.1:0-15541 GCA_039811405.1 Flavihumibacter sp.
ATGATGGTGACGATCAGGATTTGATTGGGAGTCATTCGGGTCTGTTAAAAGATTCGTTGTAAAAATACCATTCTGCCTGTATATGACGCAGCGGCGTACAAAATCTGACAGCGGCGCCGGCAATAAAATGTTAAGATAAATCAGTTCCGGGGCACCACGTTGTGAATAACATCATCGCGCTGGATGGTCTTGCCGCTTAGTATCACCAGCCTTTCCACTACGTTCCTCAGTTCGCGGATATTACCGGTCCAGTTATACGTTTTCAACGCATCGAGCGCTGTTTTGTCGATGTCTTTTTTGGTGATGCCATATTCTGCACAAATATTTTCCAGGAACCGGTCTACCAGCGCCGGGATGTCTTCCCTGCGTTCGTTGAGCGACGGCACATGGATCAGGATAACGCTGAGCCGGTGATAAAGGTCGAGCCGGAAATTTTTCTCCTCCACCTCTTGCAAAAGGTCTTTGTTGGTGGCGGCCACCACGCGTACATCCACCGAAATCTCTTTATCGCCGCCCACGCGGGTGATCTTTCCTTCCTGCAGCGCCCGCAATACCTTGGCCTGCGCGCTGAGGCTCATATCGCCGATTTCGTCGAGGAACAGCGTGCCGCCCGAGGCCTGTTCGAATTTGCCGATGCGTTGTTTGATGGCCGACGTAAACGACCCTTTCTCATGGCCGAACAGCTCGCTTTCAATCAGCTCGCCGGGAATGGCCGCGCAGTTCACTTCGACCAGCGGGCCGCCGGCCCGGTTGCTTTTTTCGTGCAGCCAGCGCGCCACCAGCTCTTTTCCCACGCCGTTTTCGCCGGTGATCAGCACCCGCGCATCGGTCGGCGCTACTTTTTCAATGGTGTCTTTGATGCGCTGGATGGCGGGTGATTCACCGATCATTTCCTGCGTTTTACTCACTTTCCGTTTCAGCACCCTGGTTTCGGTCACCAGCGAGGTTTTGTCCATCGCGTTGCGGAGAGTGATCAGCAGCCGGTTCAGGTCGGGTGGTTTGGAAATATAGTCGAAAGCGCCCTTTTTAACCGCCTCCACGGCGGTTTCAATAGTGCCGTGCCCGCTGATCATGATGATGGGTACATCGGGATTGGCTTCGCGGGCCTTGTCGAGAAACTCAATGCCGTCGAGCTTCGGCATTTTAATATCGCAAAGCACCACGTCGTATGCTTTTTCCTTGAATTTGCGCAAGCCCTCCTCGCCGTCGGAAGCCTCTTCGATTTTATAGCCTTCATAAGACAATATCTCGCCCAATGTTTTCCGGATAGCGCGTTCGTCGTCGATGATTAAAATGCTGGACATGAATCAGGATTAATGGTTGTTAGAAACGAGGCTGCCAAAAGTAAGGAATTGTAATTAGTGTATGAAAGATATTGATTATCAGGCGATAAATAGGGTTACTCCCCTTTTGTTGTGTTAAAAAGCAGCGGCATCGCAATAATACTATACCGGTTTTCGTATTTCTTCGCTTGACAGACTGACAATCGCCTGTTAATTTTGTATCATCCTTTGAAAGATAAATTCATCCACCTATGAGCACACTCAAGTATTCTTTAGAGCCGACCAGGGAAATACCGGTTTGGCAACTCACTGCAAAAATCGTGGTACTGGCGGGCGTCTTGATGGCGTACAGCTATTGCTTTCTGCTAACGGTCAACAGCATACTGCACCTGGCCAGGTAGTCGGTCTTTTCGCACAACACATAAAAAAAACTGATCGCTGTTTCGCCCGCGGGCGGCACTGCGACCAGTCTCCTCCTGCCTGCAATGGCAGCTATTATTTTTGCAGGTACATTACCTCTTTTACCAGTTTGGCGGTTCTTGCCACATCAGGCAGCGCGGCGGCCACCAGGTTGGGCGCGTAGTGCAGCGGCGCGTCGGCGGCGGTAATGCGGCGGATGGGCGCATCGAGGTAATCGAACCCTTCCTTCTGAATACGATAGGTGATCTCTGACGACACCGAAGCAAAGGGCCACTGCTCTTCCACGATCACCAGCCGGTTGGTCTTTTTTACGCTGTCGAGAATGGTATGCCAGTCGAGCGGCCGGATGGTGCGAAGGTCAATCACTTCTGCGCTGATGCCTTCCTTTTCCAGCTCGGCAGCAGCGCCCAGGGCTACTTTCATCATTTTATTGAAGGAAACGATGGTAACATCGGTTCCCGCTTTCTTTACGTCGGCCTTACCCAACGGGATATAGTATTCTTCTTCGGGCACCTCTCCTTTGTCGCCGTACATCACTTCACTTTCCATGAAGATCACCGGGTCTTCTTCGAACCGGATCGATTGTTTCAACAGGCCCTTGGCATCGTAGGGGTTACTGGGCGACACCACCTTGAGGCCGGGAATATTGGCATAATAGCTTTCGAACGCCGTACTGTGCTGGGCACCCAATTGACCGGCAGAACCGTTGGGCCCGCGGAACACGATGGGACAGCTCAATTGTCCGCCACTCATGGCCAGCATCTTAGAGGCGGTGTTAAGTATCTGGTCGAGTGCGAGTACGGCAAAGTTCCAGGTCATGAACTCCACAATGGGGCGGAGACCGTTCTGGGCAGCGCCGACGCCAATGGCGGCAAATCCCAGCTCGGAAATGGGTGTATCGATCACCCGCTTGGGACCAAATTCATCCAGCATGCCCTGGCTCACTTTATAGGCACCATTGTATTCGGCTACCTCTTCACCCATCAGGAAAACGCGGTCGTCGCGCCGAAACTCTTCACTCATCGCTTCACGGAGTGCCTCTCTGAATGCAATTGATCTTGCCATTGATGTGATTTTGGAGTGGCAAAAATATTGGATCGGCATCAATTGCCCAAATTGGCCGAAGACCGGCCCGGAATCTTTTGTTCAATCATCATGGCCGGCCGGGGCGAGTGCATGCTGTTGTAGGCGCGCAGGTTGACAACGCCGGCATTCTCTTCCTGCCGCCTGCTGCTGCGCAGGCTGCCGGTTGCCAGGTAGGCATAAGCGGCCGAGAGGCAGTCTTCGTCCAGGTCGCCCCAGGGCTTGTCGAGCCCGTCGGCCACCACTTTATCAGGGGCAAATCCATCAAAATAATTACCCTCATTCTTTGAATTCACGATGCGGAGGGAAACGGGGAATACATACCAGTCGCCCACGGGAATATTAAAAAAGCCGACCGGTTTGCCATGTGATGCGCTGGGGCCCACCAGCTTAACCGTGCTCATTTCGGCCCGCATGATATTGATGAGCGCTTCGCTGGCCGAGGCGGTGTTTTGCGACAGGATGAAAACAAGGTTGCTCAGCGCCAGTGACCCCTTCTTCGCGAAATTCGTGGTAACGTTGTACTGGCTAAGCTTGTCGTTGAAGGTTTCCTTGTACATCACCGATCCCGACCGGTCGGCAGGCACCAGGTAGTTGGCCAGTTCTTCCTGCAAAGCCACATATCCCCCGCCGTTATACCGCAGGTCAACAATCATATCGGTAACGCCGGCCGCGGCAAATGCTTCGAAGGTCGACGCAAAAGCGGCTTTCATGTTGTTCACATCGCCCAGGAAAGAGTTGAGCACGAAATAGCCGATCTTTTTGGCGCCGGCCGTATAAATGGTATCGAGCACAATGGGTTGCTCCTGGTAGGCGCCGGGTGTCAGCGTCATATCGGCTGCGCTGCCGTCGGGCCGGGTAAAGCTGATCGACACGGGCGACGTGCCGAATAGGGCATTTCTTATGCGGTTGAGGTTGGCGGCATCGGTATTGATCGTTGTATTGCCATTGATCCCGGTGATGCGCCACGACCGTTGTACGCCTGCTTTCCCGGCGGCCGATGCCGGTTCCACGTTCGTAACGCGCAGGTCATTCGGTGCGCGGAAGAATACCCCGATGCCGATATCGCCCGCTATGCCGGTGCTTACCTGGTCCCATTCCGATTTCAGCATGCCGAAGCTCCAGCGATCGACCGGGTCGCTGAAACCTGGTTCCTGGCTGTAGGGACGGATGCCGGTCATCACCTCGTCGGGGTCACTGTAGGAAGCGACGCTGAAATTGGACGGAAGCTGGTTGTACCAGAGATAATAATCGCGGGCCAGCAATACCGAACTGTCGAGTATGCTGCGAGCAGTATTCGATCCGGTATTTTCTTTTTTACAGGCAGTAAGGGCAATTGCCAGCAATAAGCCAAGGCCGAAATAGTGCTTCATGCAAAGAATGTTTAGCGTGGATAAGCGATATTAAACCAATAGGCTGTCGCAGTGCACCTTTTATCGACCAAAGGGCCTTAAACAGCGATACCGGTCGCCCGACCGGTATCGCAATTTCCGCACCATACTTGACGGCTCAGTCTTTCAGGTTATAATATTTCTTGACAGAATTGTAGTCGTTCCAGTCAACCGCCGAGCGGCCTGACTCTTTTACACCACCCGGTATGATCACGTACCGGAACTGGGAATAGCCATCCGCGCTGGAGATCGGGTAATTGGATACCAGCATGATTTCGTTGGTGGCGTAATAAGCGTCAACATAGATTTCGGGATAGTTTCCGTTGGTAATGCTCGGGAAGAACTGTGCCAGCGTCTCTTCAGAGAACATCAGGTAGGGACTGACAACCGAAGGCACCGATACAATAAAGGGATCTGCGGCATTGTTCAGGTTCCAATATACTTTAACGGTGCCCTTGTTAAGTATGTCGGCGGTAAGGCTCGGCGCGCTCACCGATGCTACGCCGCTGGTATCGTTGAATGTTACGTTCAGCCAGTCGGAATAAATCACATTGGCCGTTCCTGTTTCTCCCTTGGGGCCGGTGGCGCCCGTAGCGCCGGCAGGGCCAGCCGGGCCTTGCGGGCCGGCGCTTCCTTCTTTGGAACACGAGCTAAGCGTCAGCGTAGCGATAAGCAGCGTTAAGGCGCTTAAACGAAACATCAATTTCTTCATATATCAGTATTTATGTGGTTGACTAAAGATAAACGATTTTGTTTTTCGGTAAGGGGTTTATCTGAACCAACTGATCCAGGCGCGGGCGTTTGAAGCAGCGACCATATCATAGCTGGTATTGCTTGTCTGTACCAGGTAATAACCATTGGGATCCGTCATCCGGGAAGCTGTATTGTAAAAAGCATTTTCGGCGACGGAAGGCACATCGCCCAGCACGCCCAGTACGTTAAATACCGCGCGGCCGTCGGCGGTGAAATCGGGCGCCGAATAACCTGCCCCGAAGCCCAGGGCCAGTCCGTCGTTTGTTTGCGTAACGAATCCAAGCAGGTCATAAGACGAGCCGCCCGACGTGCCGAAGGCGGGCCAGAACACCATAAATGCATAGTTCGGGATGGCAGTCACTTTGTAGGCGTCATCCACGCCGTTTACGTGGAACCCGTATAACGACACCCAGTAGTCGTCTGTGCTGGCAACGGTATTGTACCATCGCCGCGGGGCATTGACATCGATCCTTACCGGTGCCGTGGCGCCGGCTACGGTCACCAGGCTATTGTCGATCTGCATGCGCAGTTCGCGTGTGCCGGCATTCCAACTGATGTTCGAAAACCGCCGGATGTTGGTGGTGCCGTTGGTAAACGGTTGCACCAGCACTACATCGGTACGGTCGAAATAATAAGAGGTCGTAAAGCTGCGTTGCGTACTGCCGCTGAACCACAGGAAGGTAATGGTTCTGGCAATCGGATCGATCTTAACATCGTACTGCACGCCTCCCAGCGTAAATCGCTTGAAGTATTCCAGGATGAGGCTGATGTTCTCGAACTGCACGGTGCTTTCCCAAACGCCGCTTTGCCAGGCCGTGTAATCGTCTGTAGCCGCTTTTTCGAGGCGGAGATGCGTTTGATGATACCGGCCGGTAAGTGTAATGCTGTCGGCATATACCGAATCGATCGAAAACTCAAAGTCGGAAACGAGTCCCGCGCCGTCTTCACCGCCATTCACCGAGCCGTCGGGATCGGCCGGCAGATGTATATAGCTGTACGTATCGAAGATCAATACCGGCTGCTGCAACGCCTTGAGCCGGTAGCTGCTTTCTTTTTCGGTACCGGCAGTGGAAGTATTGAAGTCGCTGTACATGAACACCCGGTTATCGTTTCCGAAGCGGAAATGAAAATTGAAAATGCTGCCTGTACCGGTGGTGATGGTGGCTTTCCAGCCCGAAGCCGGCGACTGCAATACCTGCTCGTAGGAAGCCAGCGCCGCATTGATTCTTTCATCGGGCGATTGATCGAATACATAGCTTTCCTTTTTGCACGATGCAAACAGCCCGGCGATCAGAAGAATATATAAGGTCCATTTTTTCATGGCGGTATTATTTGGTATAGCGCACAATGGCTGCCCTGGTTTGCTGCTGCAGGGTGGTGAAATCAATGTTCCAGGCATTTCGCAAATAGTTTCTCACCGCGTCTGACTTTTGTTGCAGCGCAGCACGGCCGGCATCGCTGGTGATACTGGCAATCCGGTTATCAAAAGCAGTTTGCCCTTCCACCAGCAGTATGGCCAGGGTTTCGACGAAGTCGTCGTCGGGTCCGCTCATGGCATAATTGGAAATAAACCCTTTTTCATTGGCTTCTCCATCTGTATAGTTGTACCAGTTAGACGTATAGCTGCCGGTGATCGACTTGAACTCGACGGGGTACATGATATTCAGGTGCAGGGTGTGCCCGAATTCGTGCTCGATGATGTGAAACAGGCGCTTGGCGCCCACCGAATCCTGCGGCTGGTAACCGGGCATTCCCTTGATGCGGAAATTGTTCAGTTCGAACAGCAATATGCGGCCCTCTCCTTCTGCCTGCCCCTGCACGCGGGTGCCGTCTGAATCATAAGCGGCGCTGCCGAACAGCATGATAAAACGCGGCAGGTATCGCCGCATGAAATCGGCGTTTGTAACCGATTCATACGGGGTGATCAGCACCGAGTCCAGGCATTTCATTACAGGAATCACCTTGGCTTCGTCTACCGGCGTTACGAAACGGTTTATATCGCTCAACTCGGTTTGCGACCATTTGTATTTGACATCCGTATTATACGGTTTTGTATAGTTTTCGTACAGCCAGGCATCGATCTGGGTCGGCGTCCAGACATCGCCGCCCAAACCGGGTATATCATCGGCATTGCCGCTGATCTCGTCTTTCCGGCAGCCGGCCAGCGCCAGGCAGGCAACGGCTCCTATCAGTATTTTGCGTATCTGTTTCATGTGCTTCAGCAGGTTAACGTGGATTGGGACTAAGGCCCGACAAACTGGTCGATTGCGGTAATTGCAGCAGCCGCCGCGGGTCGTTCTCGGTCAGCATATATACTTCTCCGGCGGCAGAGCGATGTGTTACCGGTATCCGGAAACGGAGTATGTCGAACCAGCGCATGCCTTCCTGTGCAAATTCCGCCCGTTTGAAATCGAGTATAGTTCTTACTATACCTATCTGTGTGTCGGATGTGCCGTAGAACTGCCTGACCTTGGTAGCGGTGATATTGTGGGTGCTGCTGCTGTAATTTTCCATGCGGGTGCTGGCATACGCGTTGAGATCGGCCAAAGCCGCTGCGCTGTTGCCAAGCCATGCATTGGCTTCGGCCCGGTTGAATAACAGCTCTTCGGCAGTAAACAACGGGATCATTACATAGGGCAGGCCGATATTGGCATTGATCGAGCTCTGTACGAAATATTCATTGATTTTCGGTATCAGGTAATTTTCGGTACCGGCAGTATAGGTCTGGAAATTGAACGACCATTGCGCACCGGTTACATTCGCACCGAATATGGCGTTGTTTTTGGCGCTGGTCATTGCATAACGCAGGGTATAGTACTGGCGGGCATATACCGATGACGCTTCCACCAACAGCAGGTTGGCGCTGGTGCTTGCCCGCGCGTAGGTTTCAAACAGCTCCCGGAAGGTCATGCTGCGGTAGCTGGTATTCCAGGGCCTGAGCAGGTTCGTCACATTTCCGCCACCCAGCGCCGCCGTGGCATGGTCTACGGCTTTCTGGAATTCGCCCTTATACAAATAGAACCGGCAGGCAAAAGCATTGGCAGCCATTTTGGTGAAATGGTATTTTGGAACGGCGTACCGGTTGTCGTTCAGCAGGGGCAGGCCGGCGGTAAGATCGGCTTCAATATTTGCATATACAGACGCCACCGTTCCCCGTTCGTATTGTTTTATCACCACGTCTTCCGGCTCGGTTACATAGGGAATACCTGGATCGCCGGCAGCGGTTGCGGGATCGTAGGCATTGGCAAAAAGCGTTACGAGCATAAAGTGGCTGTAGGCCCTGGCTACCAGGGCTTCGCCGCGTTGTGAGCTGTAGGCATCGGTATTGCCGGCTGCCTCGCATGCTTTCAGCGCCTGGTTGGCTGCGGCGATGGCGGCATAACAGGCATTCCAGTAATATTCGGGCGAATCCTGCTCTGGATCAATCACATCGCCGAATTTATAGCTGGTAGCGTTCACGATATCGACCGTTCCCGTTCCCTTGTCGGCCACATTGTCTGACATGGCTTCTGCAAACGTCATATAGTTGGCCTGCGGATAAGCCGTGCCCAGCAATTGCGATACTTTTTCGGGCGAGTTCAGCTCGGTTCGGTTGTCGGGCGCTTTTTCCAGGTATTTGGAACAGCCGGCCAGCAGCGGCAATATGGCGACGGTGATATAGCGGAGGATGTTTTGCATGGTTCTCATATTGTCAGAAGCCAAGTTTTAAGGAAAGGGTGACCTGTTTCTGAATGGGCTGGGCAACACCGCCGGATATATAAAATTCAGGATCCTGCCCCCTTAGTTTCGGATCTGCATATATCAGCCAGGGATTCGTGGTAGACAGGGTGGCTGACAGGCTGTTCGCCTTTATCCGCTGCGCAAAAGCCGGATTGGCCTGGTACGAAACAGACACCGTTTTCAGGCGTACAAAATCGCCTTTGGCGACACGCTCTGTAGAGTAGTTGTAATTGTTATAGGGATAGGAGCCTGAAAGCTGCGATTGTTCCCACAAGCCCAGGATGCTGGGTACAGTGGTTTTTGCTTCGTCACCCGGCAACACCCACCTGTCGCGAAACTCCTTGGGCATGGCGTCCTGGTCGGAATACAGGGTACGGAAAGCGGGATACAGCCTGATTTTGTTTCCCCACTGATAGGTGATAAGAAAGTTCAGGGTGAAATTTTTGTACCGGAAATTCTGCGAGAATCCGCCATTGACCGGCGGGTCGACAGGCCCTTCGTATTTCAAGTGAGAAACATTTTGGTCTTGCAGGTACACTGCAGAACTGGTCTCTCCTTTTTCGTCGGTAAAAAGCGGCATACCGGTGTTATGATCCAGGCCGCGGAACGGCAGAGAGAACAGGCTTCTCACAGGATATCCTTCCCTGTTTCCGCCTTCCGGTATAACGAGGCTGAATATATTCGGCTCGTTCTTCGCGTTAACGATCTGGTTGTAATTGTAGCTGAAGGTCAGCGTGCCTCGCCAGCCCCAGTTCTTTTGTCGCACGATCTCACCGGTCAGCAATACCTCGCCGCCCCAGGAATTCATATCGGCATAATTGGCTGCCTTATATGCTTCTCCACCGATGCCCGAGGTTTTGATCAGGCTGATCAAATCAAAGCTGCGGCGGTAATAGCCATCGAGGCTGAAGGTCAGCCGCCGGTTGAAGAGCCCGCCGTCGAGGCCGATATTGCCGGTGTATAATTTTTCCCAGGTCAGCTCCCTGTTCTCGAGATTGGCCAGTTGTATCACCGATTCCTTCTCGGTAAGGTAAGGGCGGTTGGTGGTGATGGTGTGCAGCACGATGCTCGAATTGGTAGCGGGCCCCATGCTGGCCGTGAGCCCATAGCTGGCGCGCAAGGTCAGGTAATCGAGCCAGTCGGCATCTTCCAGGAACCTTTCCTTTTCCATGTTCCACGACCCGGCGATGCTCCACGTGGGCAGCCATCTTGCCGTAGCCGATTTGCCCAGCCGGTTGGAGCCGTCATACCTGCCGGTGGCGGTGATATTGTATTTGCCGTCGAACGAATAGTTGGCGGTACCATAAAAAGCGACAAACCGGTCATAGTCGCGGCTCATGCCGTAATAGGGAAAGTTCTGTTCGATGGTCTGTTTCAGTATGCGGTAATCGATCAGCGGGATGCCCCCGTTGTCGTACTGGTATCCGTAACCGGTATTATTGTAGGCCTGGCGGTTGGCCGACCTGATCTGCATGCCGCCCAATACATTCAGCGCATGCTTTTCGTTGATAACGGTATTGTAGTTAAGGTGGTTGCGCACGTCGACGCTGGTAAGGTTGTCTTCGGCACGGTTGTAAAAACCACCGTAGGGAAGCACGACCACCGGTTCGGCTTCGGGGTTATCGGGATCGCGGTACAGGAAACGGTTGCGTTGTCTTATTTCTGACGTACCGGCGGCGCGATAGGCGTTGGCCATATTGGCGTATTCGGTGATCTGGTGTTCGCGGGTTGATCGTACATAGCGAACCGCACCGAGAAACTCGTAGCGGAAATTTTTTGCCAGCTTATACGTGGCATCCATCTGCAGGCGAAGGTCCACCACGTTGAGGTCGAGCTTGTTGTTCTCCAGCTCTTCGAGAATGTTGAAAGGCGCGAAGTTGCGCTGGAAATATTCGCGGTTGCCGTTCTGGTCATAGGCCGTCATGGTACGGCTGGTGGTCAGCGCATAATTGAAAGGATTGATGTCGAAGTCGCGGTCATAAGCGCCTTCAACGGGGTTGGGATTTCTCGCCAGCGTTCCCGGCGCTTTCTGGTGCCGCATTGATCCCACCGTGGTAAAACCCGCGCTGAACCGGTCGGAGAATGTATAATTGGTGCGATAGTTCATCGTGTAACGGTTCACTTTGTCGGCTACCGTCCAGCCATTGTCGCCGTAATAGCTGAGCGACAAATAATTCTGTGAACGGTCGGTACCGCCCGAAAGGCTCAGCGAATGTTCCTGTATAAAATTGTTCCGGAAGAGGATATTGAACCAATCGGTATTGGCGTACGCATATCTTTTCAAAAACGCATTCCGGGCGGCCTGTGAATTTTCGAGCGGAAAATTATTGGAAGGGTCGAGGTAAAGTTCTGCATACATTTTACCGTACACACCGTTATCTGCCCGGCGAAGAATGGTGGAGTTCAGGCTTCCTTTCCGTTCCAGCTCTGCCAGCACGCTCATCTGCTCCATCGAATTCATGATATTGTACTGGCTATAGCTGGGCTTGAACTGCATGCCGTAGTTGCCGCTGTAATTCACCGACAGTTTACCGGCCCGCCCTTTTTTGGTGGTGATCACTACCACGCCGTTCATAGCCCGCGCGCCGTAGAGGGAAGTGGCTGCCGCGTCTTTTAAAATCTCGAAGCTTTCGATATCGTTGGCATTGAGTCCCGCCACCGCCGAGCCAAGCAGCGTGGTCGGGTCGCCGCTCGACAACTGGTCGTTGGAAATATTGACAAGATCTTCCAGCACCACACCGTCAACCACCCACAGGGGTTTGTTGTCGCCATTCAAAGAAGTGGCGCCCCTGATCCTGATCTTGGGAGCGGCGCCGAAAGTACCCGATACGTTTTGGATGGCTACGCCCGCTACCCTGCCTTCGAGCATACGGCTTACATCGGCCGTACCGTCCATCTTGATATTATCCATTTTAACCGATACGGCGGCCCCGGCAAATTTTTTCCGGTCGATGTTCTGGTAACCGGTCACGATCACCTCGTCGAGGGCGCCGCTGGCTCTTATCATGCTTACCGCCAGCTCGCTGCCGTCGAAAGCGACGGTGATATTTTCCATGCCCGTATAGCTGATGCGGATGCTGTCGCCTATGCTGCCGGCGATGCTGAACCTTCCCTGCGCATTGGTAAAAGTGGATCGCTGCTGGCGTATGTTCTCGACCGTAGCGCCTGCGATTGGTTTGTTGTCGGTCTTATCTGTTACCGTGCCTTTAACGGGCAATGTATCCTGCTGGTAAGCCCAGCCGCCGGCTGCTGCGCTGGCAGGAACGAAAAGCAAGGGAAAGAAAAAGAAGCAGCAGCAGAAAAAGAGGCCTCGCACACAATACCGGCTGCCCTTAAGGGAGAGGATCATAGTCAGTCAGTTAATTTGGTATCGGAAAGTACTATATTTTCCCGAATGCCGCCTCGTTCGGTTACCCGCCGCGCCTGATGACCATGGCCGATGCGCCTCCGCCTCCGTTGCAGATACCGGCCGCACCATATTTTCCCTGGTGAATTTGTAATATGCTGATGAGTGACACGATGATCCTGGCTCCGCTGCAGCCGAGGGGATGGCCCAGTGAAACGGCGCCACCATGCACATTTACTTTGGCGGGATCGAGTTTCAGGCGCCGGCTGTTTTCAATGCCGACCACCGAAAAAGCTTCGTTCAGCTCCCAGAAATCAATATCGCTTACCTGGAGCCCCGCTTTGTCAATGGCCTTGGGCAGGGCCAGCGAAGGCGTGGTAGTAAACCATTCGGGTGATTGCTCGGCATCGGCATAACCGATAATGCGGGCCAGGGGCTGCAGTCCCAGCGCGGCTGCTTTTTCGGCCGACATCAGCACGACGGCCGCCGCTCCGTCGTTCATGGTAGAGGCGTTGGCTGCCGTTACCGTGCCGTCTTTCTTAAAGGCTGGTTTAAGTGAAGCTATTTTATCGAATTTGACTTTCCAGGGTTCTTCGTCTTTGTCGAACAGCAGGCTTTCGCCGTTTTTCTGCGGAATGGGCACGGGCACTATTTCGTTGGCGAACCAGCCTTTTTCCCACGCAAGCTGGCTTCGCTGGTAGCTTTTTATGGCAAAGGCATCCTGTTCTTCGCGGCTGATGCCGCAGGTGCTGGCGCACAACTCGGCGGCAAAGCCCATTGCTTTTCCATCATAGACATCGGTAAGCCCGTCTTTCGCCAGCCCGTCGATAAAAGCCACATCGCCGTATTTGTTTCCCCATCGCAGGTGGTCTGCATAAAAAGGCGCATTGCTCATGCTTTCCATGCCGCCGGCTACTACCACATCTGCATCATTGAGCAATATGGACTGTACGCCCAGCGCGATGGCTTTCATGCCGCTGGCGCATATTTTGTTAACCGTGGTGCAGGTCACATTATCCGGCAGCCCCGCAAACCGGGCAGCCTGCCGGGCGGGCGCCTGTCCCAGGTTTGCCTGCAACACGGAACCCATGATCAGTTCCTGGACATCGGCAGGCTGAATGCCCGCTCTCTCTACGGCCGCTTTCACGGCAATGGCGCCCAGGCGCGTAGCCGGAAAAGACAGCAACGCACCCCCAAAGCTGCCGATGGGCGTGCGCACGGCCGATACAATAACAACTTCTTTCATGCGCAAACAATATGCTGCAAGGTAAAACTAAAAAGCCGTCTCGGTTAAGACGGCTTTTTTCTTAGTTGTGGAGGGGAGCAAAATGATACCCCACTTCGCACAAAATGAACTCATTTGGAACCACATTGAACAGGGTTTGCTGCATGTGCTTCTGGTAGCGCTGGCTGGTTTCGGGTAAATGCTCAACCAACTTCCAGTTACGGATCTTCAGCACCGCCATTTTACTGCTGTCGGCCAGATGATCCTGCAACAATTGATACTTTTCTGCAATGTGCGCCTGGTCATTAAAATAAAGCTGTTGGTTCATAGGGAGGGACAATTTTCAATTGGTTCTTACGGATTAAAAACGGATTATCACAAAAACGGGTTGCTAATTCCAAAATTGTGTCCGTTCGTCGAAACCAAAATCAATAAATTGAAAACCAATAGCTTGCAAGCGACCGATAAGGGTTAATTCTTATTGCATTGCTTACCGGCGCAAGATAGGCCGGCGATCTCTTTTGATGTAGACAGCGCCGGCTGAAGAGATATGTTCACGGTTATTGAAGTGATGAGGCAAAAGCATTGAATTCTTCTTCCACCTGCCGCAGGGTTTGCAGCAGGTGCGCCACCTGGTCGTGCAATACGTTGTGCGCCGCAAGGGTGGCATCGGTAATTTGGTGCTGCTGCCTGCGCTCCCACCCGATCAATTGCGCATGCTCGCGAATGGCATGCTTCAGGTCGTGGATGTTGATAAGCTGGATGTAAAACTGGTTCTGCAGGTGTTCGATTTCCCGCAGGCTTTCGGGGTTGTGCTGGTTGGCGGCGATTTGCAACAGTTGTTCTTTCAGCGCGCCGAAATGAGTTCTTTGTTCGCGAAGCGTATTTTGCCATGCTGCGCACGCTTCATCGATCTGGCTGATTTCAATAGTGACCATTGGAATTTATTTTAAGTGTGTAAATATCTTCCGAAGGGCTGAGAGGCGGCTACCACTCGTAATATAAGACTGTTTTTTCAGACTTGCAACCGAAAAACAGGCTACATTTGGCTATGCGGAAAACCTTCGAGATTTTAGGTACGGGGTTTAAGATGGCCCTCGGCGAATTGCGGTCGAACAAGCTGCGCACTTTCCTGTCTCTCTTCGGCATTACCATTGGTATTTTTTGCATTATCGGCGTGCTGGCAACCGTCAACAGCCTGGAAAATAATATCAAGAACGATCTCCGGTCGCTGGGCGGTGAAACCGTATTCATCGATAAATGGGACTGGACAGGCACCATCCCCTACTGGAAGCTGATGAACCGGCCCGAACCTAAATACGCGGAAATGCAGCAACTGCAGCGCACGCTTCCTGCCGGCTATAAGCTTGCATTCGCTATACAACGAACCGATAAGGTGGAAATGGACGACATAGCACTCGACAATGTGTCGATGTACGGTGTTACGGAAGACTTCAATGCCATTCAGAACATCGAAATCGCTGATGGCCGTTACCTGCAATCTGTCGATTTCGACCGTGATATCAACTACGCGGTTATCGGCACCAACGTGGCAGAACAGTTGTTCGGGATTGCCGACAAAGCAGTGGGTAAGCAGGTAAAGATCTTCGGCCACACGATCAACATCGTTGGCCTTGTTAAAAAGCAGGGCAGCAATATGGGTGGCGGCTGGCGGTTTGACGACGGGCTGGTAATGCCTTATGGTTTTCTCAGAACGCTGGTCAAAGACAAGTGGTCGCAACCCAATATCATGGTGAAAGGAGGCCCGGGCACCAATCTCGCCATGGTGCGTGATGAAACCACCGCCGCCTATCGCTCCATTCGCAAGCTGCGGCCAACGCAGCCCGATAATTTCAGCCTGAACGACATGGACTATTTCCTGAATTTCACCGCCAATATTTTCAGTGGCATCAATATGGGGGGATGGGCCATTGCCGGGCTCTCGCTCTTTGTGGGCATGTTCGGTGTGGCAAATATCATGTTCGTTACCGTTCGTGAAAGGACGCCGCAAATCGGGTTGAAAAAAGCGATCGGCGCCAAGAAGATGACCATCCTGCTGGAGTTTCTGCTGGAGTCTGCTTTTCTCTGCATCATGGGCGGTATGGTGGGCGTGTTGCTGGTTTTCGTGCTGACCAAAATAATATCGGGCAGCATGGGCTTTCCAATTTCTATTTCCCTCCCCATTATGATCCTGGCTGTTTCGATTTGTATTATTACCGGGCTGCTGGCCGGCATCATTCCTGCCTTTAAAGCGGCCAAGCTGGACCCTGTAGTGGCCATCAGGAGCAAGTAATTATGGCGGTGATAATAGCAATCGAAT
>JBDHYM010000061.1:0-15474 GCA_039811405.1 Flavihumibacter sp.
AACATGAAGTACGCTATGTTGTCGCTGGCCGCTGCCTTGTGCATGGCCGTTAGTACGCAGGCCCAGGGTTTGCATTTTGGCATCAAGGGTGGCGTTAACATCACGCAGGTGGATGGCAAGGCCATGAGTGATGAGTTCAAATACGGGTATCACCTCGGAGGTTTTGCCGAAGTGGGGCTGGGCAAGAAGTTCTTCATCCAACCAGAAGTATTGTGGAGTCAGTATGCCACACAGACCGGTCATAATTTCAATGATCTTGTCAGCATTGCAAAGCCGGGAACCGACAACAAGAATATCACCCTGAATTACCTGCAGATTCCCATTACCGCCAATGTGCGGGTGCTCGATTGGCTGAGCCTGCAGGCCGGCCCGCAGTTCAGTGTGCTGCTCGATAATGAAAAAAACCTTCTTGAGAACGGGAAAGAAGCATTTTCTTCCGGTGATTTTTCGCTGGTGGGTGGCGCGCAGATCAATTTCGGCGCCTTTCGTATCACCGGCCGTTATATGCTTGGCCTCAATGATGTAAGCAGCAGCGAGATCAATGAAAGCTGGAAGAACAGGGGGTTTCAACTGGGCGTGGGGATTAAAATCCTGTAGATGGTTTGACGTTTGAGGTTTGAAGTTTGAGGTGCTGCCGCGGTATCGGCAAACAAAATAAAAAGGCAACTTGCATTGTGTGCAGGTTGCCTTTTATGTATGGCAAGCCCTTTGCGGTCTTTGCATTCTCTGCGTGAAATAAATCCCTGCACTTGCAGTTGCTCACCGATACAAACGCCACCCCGCAAGCGGCAGCACCTCAAACTTCAAACCTCAAACGTCAAACCCAACTCATTTCTTCTTAAATTCGCCGCAAATTCTACCAATATGTCTCTCCAAAACATGATTGCGGCTGCCTGGGCGGATCGTGAATTGCTTAAAGAAATTGATTATGCCGATGCGGTTCGTACGGTGATGGAAGAAGTGGATAAGGGCCGGTTGCGGGTGGCATCGCCCGGTGATGGCGGCTGGGTGGTGAACGAATGGGTGAAGCAGGCGATCCTGCTGTATTTTGGCATCCAGCAGATGAAAACCTGGGAGCTGGGGCCTTTCGAGTTTTACGATAAGATGGAATTGAAGCGCAATTACGCCGCACTGGGGGTTCGTGCCGTGCCGCATGCGATTGCCCGTTATGGGGCCTATATTGCGAAAAATGTGGTACTGATGCCGAGCTATGTGAATATCGGGGCTTATGTGGATGAGGGTACCATGGTGGATACCTGGGCCACGGTAGGCAGTTGTGCGCAGATCGGGAAGGGAGTGCATCTCAGCGGCGGCGTAGGCATCGGAGGGGTGCTGGAGCCGTTGCAGGCATCGCCGGTGATTGTGGAAGATGGTGCGTTTATTGGTTCCCGTTGTATTGTAGTGGAAGGAGTGGTGGTGGAAAAGGAGGCCGTGCTGGGAGCGAACGTGGTGTTGACGAAGAGCACGAAGATCATCGACGTAAGCGGCAGCGAGCCGGTAGAGCTGAAAGGCCGCGTTCCCGCGCGGAGCGTAGTGATACCGGGCAGCTATCCCCGGAAATTCCCTGCGGGCGAATACCAGGTAGGCTGCGCCCTCATCATCGGGAAGCGCAAGGAAAGCACCGACCTGAAAACCAGCCTCAACGACGCCCTGCGCGATTTCAACGTTAGTATCTGATTCTCACCCGTCGGGTGCCACCCGACGGGTAAAAAATTTGCTGGGATCAGATTTCATTCTTTATATTTGCACCCCGTTACGCAGGTAACAAAATGCCCAGGTGGCGAAATTGGTAGACGCACCGTCTTCAGGTGGCGGCGCCGCGAGGTGTGCTGGTTCGAATCCAGTCCTGGGCACAAAAAAGGATAATGCTTTCAAGCATTATCCTTTTTTATTTATTCTTTCCTAACCCTCCGCGATCGTACTCAATCCGCGTTTCATATGCAGATCTGGATCTGATTTTTTTGAAGTCCGGCAGCAGGGTACAATGCTGATCCTTCGATAAAAGTCGACCGAACAGCGTCACATGCAGAAAGCTTGTTTTTTTCCTTATGTTGATGAATATTATTGATACCCGTTAGTACTGCCATATAATGTGTATTCCCGTTTATTAACGATTCGACTAATGATGCGTCGCAACCGTGGAATCCGATAACAAGACCGGGTTTAGCGGGATATACCAGGTTGGTATGTAAGAAGAAACCGTACTAAAAAACTTCTTCTGTAAGTTCATGATTAACCATGGCACCTGTGATATTCCCGGTAGCAGTGGCATGGGCGACCGACCGCATCATGCTGCTATTGTCGCCGCAGGCAAAAACGCCTGGAACAGTTGTTTTTTGGAAAGCATCTACTTTGATATGTCCCAGGTCTGTCAATTCACAACCCAGCGAAGCCGGGATAGCAGAATGCTGGGAAAAAGGTATGGAGGCATATACTGCATCAAAGCTTCCTTTGGTGCCGTCTTTGAAAATCACTTTTTTAACCTGCCCTTTCTCGTGCGCTATTTCAGCTATTTCGGTTTCCGTAATTCTTATATTGTGCCGTTTCAGCTTTGCGATCTGATCCGCCTCGAAATCCGCTTTTCCCGAAGGAAGAATAGTGATGTCTTTTGTAAGATTATTCACCAGTGAGGCCACATGAATAGCCTTGTTCCCGTTCGCCATGATTCCCGTTTTCCGATCGCGAAACTCGTACCCATGGCAATAGGGACAATGAATAACGGATATGCCCCAGCAGTCTGCAAAACCGCTGATAGCCGGCATCAAATCCCTGATACCGGTGGCCAATATGAGTTTCTTTGCGTCAAATGTATCGCCGGCCTCTGTGGTAACAGCAAAGCCCTCGCCGCTTTTCCTTCCGCTGACAGCAAGACCGGCTACCAGTTTAACGGTATTGTATTTCAACACCTGTATCCTGGCCTTCTCAGCAATGACGGCAGGCCGCTCCCCATCGTGCGTAATGAAATTATGTGAATGGGGTGTTTGCCGGTTGCAGGGAAATCCGCTGTCTATAATAAGCACATTCCGCAAAGCCCGCCCCAAAGCCAATGCAGCCGAAAGACCCGCATAGCTTCCGCCTATAATGATCACGTCGAATCCCTTTCGCTCATTCATATCAGTCATTTTTAAAACCTGGTTATATATTTTTCGGAAAAGGGTCGCTAAACCGCATCTTTTTATCAAATAAGTACTGCTCATGCTCCTGCAACAGGCAGGCCTCCAGGTCTTCCAGCATCTTTTGCCGGTCTATATCCTGTCCGATAAAAACCAGCTCGTTCAGCCGGTCGCCCCATTTTTTGCTCCAACGGCGCTCAATGTTTTCTTTGTTGTGAACATAGCTTGCATATCGTATTCTTTTCGAATAGGGCATGCTGCACCACCATACACCTGCCGTTTCCAGTCTGGAGGAGCCGCCGGCCTGCGAAAAGTTGATCGCGTCGTCGGGCCTTGATGCCAGCCAGAATAATCCCTTGGCTCTTATAACCCCTTGCGGATAGGCGGTGTTAAGATACGTCCAGAACCGTTCGGGATGAAAGGGCCGTTGGTCGTGAAATACGAATGAGCTAATGCCATACGCTTCTGTTTCAGGCGTGTGACTTTCTGCTTCCAATTCTTTCTGCCAGCCGGCCGAGCCTTGCGCTTTTTCAAAATCAAAGAGCCGGGTGTTTACAATCTCTTTCGGAGGTATCTTGCCGAACGACGACCGGATTATCTTAGCGCCGGGATTCAGCCTGTGAATGGCCGCCTCCAGCAGGCCGACCGTGTCGGCAACTACTAGGTCGGTTTTATTGAGCACGATTACGTTTGCAAATTCTATCTGATCGGTAAGCAGGTTTACGATGGTGCGCACATCGCCTTCCATATCGGTTAACTTACGATCCCGCAGCAGCTCATTGGCTCCGAAATCCCTGAAGAAATTAAAACAGTCCACAACCGTTACCATGGTGTCAATATAGCTGAATTGAGAGAGGTCTATGCCATTGGCGTCATCAACATAAGAAAATGTCTGGGCCACAGGGACCGGTTCGCTGATGCCTGTGCTTTCAATAAGCAGGTAATCAAAACGATTTTCATTTGCCAGGCGCTCCACCTCTTTCATCAAATCTTCCCGGAGTGTACAGCAAATGCAGCCATTGCTCATCTCCACCAGCTTTTCTTCGGTACGGGACAACGTATGCTCATTTTCAACGAGCCGCGCGTCAATATTCACTTCGCTCATGTCGTTGACGATCACCGCTACTTTCAGCCCCTCTCTGTTGTGCAACACATGATTGAGCAGGGTGGTTTTTCCTGCTCCGAGAAAACCACTTAAAACCGTTACCGGGAGTTTGTTTTTCAGCATATTCGTTTCATCCATTTAATGATATTTTGTAAATGCTGCCGGCCGTACAAGCGAATAAAATTCCGCGTGTGGGGATGACTGCTATTTTCGTACACCGAAAGCCGCTGTTTTGCAAAATCTTTCGTGAGCATGATCTTGCAATCATGTTCTATACAGTTTTTCCATTCTTCATAGCTTTTAGGGAGCATAAGCGGTGTTGAATTAATGCAACAATGTTGCAAATATAAAACAAACATTGAAATTGCAATTATGTTGCAATAATTATTTGTTCGACCTGCTTTACAGGCGCTCCTGTTCTTCGCTTTTTCGGCTGCTGCTTTTCACCAGGTCGCTTCCAAAATGATAGTGCAGGGTTAATCCGACCCTGCGGCTATCCGGTTTATCCCTGTAGTGGTAATTGCTGATATCGCTTTTTGAAACACCGATATAGACATTGCTGTTGAATACATCGCTGAGGGAAAGCTGTATGTCCAGTTTTCCGCCTAGCAGTGATTTTTTGAACCCGATGTCTGTATAGAAATAACTGCGGGTTACATACACGCCGCGCAGTGCAGCGGAGGCGTATGTCATTGAAACATCCATTTTTATACCGGCAGGGAGCTTTAGCTGTTGCTGTGCCGATACGGTAGAGAACCACTTGGCCAGTGTTTTTTCGCCTGTAAGCTGAGATACCGGGTAAGACATATAACTGAGCACCGGCATGATCTGCATTTCCCAGAAAGGCGCCACCTGGAATGGGAGCGAGGCCATTATATCCAGCCTTTGCATCACGCCGAGGTTATATGCCTGTGTTTTAATGGCGCTTCCGTCGGGGGTAAGCTTTCGGTTTATATAATTGTCGCTGTGGTTGTAGGTAATGGAAAAAACATATTTGCTCCGCAGGGTATATGCCGCTGAAAATACCCATGCCAGTTCAGGTACAAGATTTGGATTGCCCGCATAATAGAAGTACTGGTCGGTATACCAGCGCACCGGGTTCAGTTCGCTGTAAGCCGGGCGGTTGATACGGCGGCTTACCGAAAGGGTCAGTTTATCCTGGCCCGTTATTTCCTGCTCTGCCGAAAGCGTTGGAAACAGCTTGCCGTATTCCCAGCGGTTGCTTACATCCTGTTTAACCGTATAACCGTCGGCCTTTGTATATTCCCATCTCAGCCCCGCGCTGATGCTTGTTTTGCCGAACTTTTCGGTTGCCGACAGATAGGCGGCGGCGATGTTTTCGTTATACCTGAAATGGTTGGACATGCTGTCCACTTCCGTATACCCACCGTTCTGCAATGTGTCGAACCGGTATTGATTGTCATTGCTTATCGCCGCGTATTTCAGCCCCGCTTTGACCGACCTTTTTTTGAAGGGCAGCTCCACATCTGCCCGCGCAGACCTGATTTTGATAAAACCGGGTTGATGTGAGCGAAGCAGGCTGGTGGCGGCGAGGCTTTCGCCTGTTTTATACTCATCGGTTATTAAAATGCCGTCGGAGTAGTTCCTGTAACTGACATAGTGCGTTTCCGCCGTTATTTTTTTCCCGGTGCTGTCTATGTCAAACCGGTAGTTCAGGTTTAGCGCGTCGTAGTGATAGGGTTCAATGATGGTATTCGACGAGCGGATCGTTGAAAGCAGGTGATCGTTGCCATCGGTGCTTTTTATGATTGAAAGCCTATCTGCTTTCCAGTCGTCGAAATAGCCGTTGTAGTCAATGGCCAGCCGGTGCCTCGCCAGCAATTGCCACTCTATTCCGCCGCGCCAGGAATAATACGGCGGGCGACCCCACGACTGGTTTTCCCGCTGCAGGTTGACCGGTTCCCCGTTTTTATAAATGCTATTGCCGCTGTTGCTGTTCGTGAAATAGCTGGGTTTTTTAAAATCGAGCGAGCCATAGAGGTTTAGCTTCTTTGAGCGGTGACTGGCTGATATGTTTTCGTTTACCATCCAGTATTTCCCTTTGCTGATACCCGACCTGATATCTACGGCATAGCCTTTCTTCAGGTTTTTCTTCGGTACAATATTGATAATGCCGGTATTCCCCGCCGCGTCGTATTCGGCGGAAGGAGTAAGGTTCAGCTCAATTTTATTGATGTCTTCTGCACTGATGCCTTTTAGGAAATTACCCAATTGTTTGCCTGACATATAGGTCATTTTCCCGTCGAGCATCACATTTACACCCGATGAGCCCCGCAGCAGAATGTTCTCGTCCTGGTCGACCGTAACACCAGGCAGCTTCTTCAGCGCGTCGAAAGCGGTGAGTCCTGCTGTAGTGGCCATATTCTGCACGTTGAAAACAATCTTTCCTTTGTCGATTTCTACCGGCTGTTTCCGGCCTTTCACGGTGACTTCCCGCAAAATGCTGCTGTCTGGCTTCAACACCAAATGCTGCACGTAATTGCCGCCGGATGCATTTACCGTGATGGTATCACTTACAAACTGGTGATAACCCGTATGCGTGGCGATAAGCCGGTATTGTCCGACTGCCAGGTTTTTAAACAAATAATTTCCGGCGCTGTCGCTTGTGGTATTCAGCGTTGGAAATTTGCCGGTGGACATATACTGTAATGAAATGCTGGCGCCCGGAAGCGGTTCCCGGAATTGGTTTTGGACAATACCGCCAATGTTGCACTGTTGCGCAAATGACAGGTGACTGTACAACACAAAAAAGCAAATGAACAAAGTATATTTTTTCACCCTGTTTTTTTGAAGACCTGCCGGGATGCCCGGACGACCCAAACCGGTATTTGCGGCGCTTTACCCGTTGACCCGGCAGGGAGGCATAGTTTTGATTACAGCGCCGGTTATATAACGCTGCTTTTACGCTCGGAAGAAATCGGTCATATCAGGTGAAGCAGGGCGGACCTTTATTGGAAAAGGAGAAGAAAAAGGGAGAATCAGGCCTTTCGGGATAGTACTCGTGGTGAGTGGTGTGTTCCCGTAGCGGTTGTACGATTACAATAACTGCGTTATCACTGTATACCGAATATTGGTGATGGCAGACGGGACAATTGTCTTCCGTAGCCGTGTTGGCCGTTTTACCTGCATACGACGATTTTGTATCGGTAATTGGGTTGGGCGAGTCATGACGATGCCATAGCTGCACAGGTGTAGCCACAAAGGCGTATACCAGCAGTAGTATTGCAGCCGCGTATGGGCGATATTTGGTGGTTAGCCACAAATGTTATTGCAATTGTGTTGCAAATATAGCGCCTAAAGAAATCTCCGGCCGAACATTTTTTACAACGCTTTCAGATACGATTGCGCAACGGCGATTTCAGGCCGGTTGGAACTTTTAGTATCGGTTATAGCCAGTAATTGCCTGAAATAAGAAGCTGTCTTTTGCTTGTCACCCGATTTCTCTGCCGCCATGCCTGCATTGTATAGACTGTTAAAGCGATTGGGACTTTTTGCAAGCACGGTTTCATACGCCTCCAGCGCAGCGCCGTACTGTTTTGCCTGCATCAGCATGTCGGCTAAAAGTTCCCTGGCAGGCAACACCTCTCCCGGCGTTATGGGCGCTTTGCCGGTACTGTCTTCCATGTCGGCCGCCATTTTCATTTCCTTCAGCGCGTTTGCTGTGTTTCCCTGTTCAAATTCCAGCCATGCGCTGCCTGCTTTTATCTGTATGGCAACAGCTTTTGCTTTGTAGCTGTCTTTTTGTTTTTCCAGGGTGTCCTTCAACCGGTTGAGCTTTTCCAGCGCTTCCTTTGCTTCGTTTATATGGCCGGTGTGGGCTGCGCCCAGCGACCGGGTGAAATGAACGATGGCTTCCTGCCAGGGAAATGCCTCCCAGACGAAATTTACCTGCAGCAGGGGCGATGCAGCCGCCTCTTTCCAGTTTTTGTTCTCCAACGCATAACGTGCGGGGATCGCCGCCAGCGCATACGCGTGCGTGGCGGTTACACCGCTCACTCTCTTTATGGTATCAACCATGTCCAGCAACTTTTTTGCCGAGATATTATCCCCTTTTTGCAAATAGCTGTATATAAGGTAGTCGGTGGCGTGCAGCTCTTCGCTCCAATGCCCGTCTAACCGGGCGGATGCCGCATAGCATTTTGCAGAAGCGGCGGCGGCGATATTGGATTGTATGTCTTCATCCCAAAGGCCGAGCCGCGTGAATATATGCGATGGCATGTGCTGGGCGTGGGCCGACGACGGCGCCACACCGGCATATCTTCTTGCAGCCGGTAAAGCAAGCTGCGCCAGGCCGGGGTAGTCGTATGTATGAATGATGTAGTGAATAATGCCGGGATGATTGGGTGCTTTCTCATAAAGCGCATTCAGTATATCGCCGGCCTTTTTCTGGTTTGAATAGGTTTTATCGGTCGGACTTACGGCTGCATCCAAAGCAAGTGCAAAGAAGATCGCCGCTTCGTTGTCGCCGGGATATTTCGTGTATAATTGCTCCATTGCCTTTTCAAACTGCAGGCAACGCGCAGAATGGTCTTTTTTATCCCAGTCTTCATAAAACGACCCAATGGCGTTGATATAGTCGCTTTCCCTGCTGCTTTTTCCCTGGATGCTGTTTGCAATCTCAACCGCCCTGGCTCCTTTTTGAAGCTCTGCCGCCGTCGGCGGGGCCCATAACGGGTGGAAATTACTCATGGCAACACCCCAGTAGGCCATTGCGCAATCGGGCGATTCTTCAATCACTTTCGCAAAAGCTTTCTCCGCTTCGTCGTATTCAAAAGAATGTAACAGCTCGACCGCTACATTGAAATCTTCTTTGGTGGAAGCGTTGCAGGTCGTGCCGAAATCAACTGTTCCAAACTGTGCATCCGGCGGTCCGCAGGAAATGATACTGCCCCGTTTTAATTGCAACCGGCTGATCATTTCTTCGGGTGGTGCTGCGTGTTTGTTTTTGCAGCCCGGTAACAGCGTTGACAGGAAGAGCAGGTGCAACAATTTTTGTAAACATCTCATATAAGAAGCGTTTATGCGGTTATTGTCACAGGGAAGCCGGGCGATGGAACAGCGGGTATTATTCGCCAGCTTGCAGCTACTGGTGAATTTACTGATAAAAACCCGTTATTTACCCGGCTTTACCGGCAAGCCCGAACCGGAGCCAGGGAGCGGAAAGATCGTCCCTGTTTGTTTAAAGCTCTTTCAGCACTGAATGTTTTCTTCTTCTTGACACCGGTATGCTGACATTGTTGACCAGCCAGAGCATGCCGTCGCGGTCGAAACGGGTAACATAGCTTTTATTGACCAGGTGCGATTTGTGCACGCGGATAAAACCATGACCGGTGAGCATCTCCTCAAACTCTTTGAGTGTTCGCGACACCAGCAGTTCCTTTCCATCGGCCAGGTAAAACCGGGTATAATTGTCGTCGCCTTCACAACGGATGATCTCTTTCGGTAACAGGAAATGATATCCTTCGTGGGTGTTGATGGCCAGCTTGAAACCGGAGCTGTCTTTCTGCCGCAGGTTGTTCATCAGGTTCGAGACCAGCTCGGTGCTGTGGCCTTTTTTGATCTCCAGGCGTACGGCATGCCGGTTAACTGCGTTTTGCAGTTCTGCAATATCGATGGGCTTCAGCAGGTAATCCAATGCGCTGAACCGGATGGCCTGTATGGCATACCGGTTAAAGGCCGTGGTAAAAACCACGTCGAAATTCCAGTCGGCCACCCTGTTCAGTAAGTCGAAGCCGTTCATCACCGGCATCTCGACGTCGAGCATCAGCAGGGTGGGTTTCAGCAATGGTATTTTTTTCAGCGCCTCTTCCGCCGAATGACAAACATGACATTCGTGCGGAACTGCGGTATGCCGGCCGATCAGCAGCTTCAGTATATTCGCCGCCCCCGGCTCGTCATCGACTATCAGTATGCGGATCATAACGAGGTGTTTTCGATTGATATGTTCACCTGCGTGCCCGCGGCTTCGCCCGCGGCATTCTTCAGGTCGTGAAAGGAGATGCTCCCGTCGATGCCTTCCGCCGTTCGCAAAAAGACCAGTCGTTGCCGGGCCAGTTCGACGCCTTTCGACTGGAGGTGCATCTTGTCGACGTGCGCCGACCGGATGCCGGCGGCTGCTTCGCGCCCAATGCCGTTGTCTGTTATCGTGCATTGAATATACCCGTTGTGCCGGTCGAAATGAACGCGCAGTGTTTTAGGTCCTGCTTTGGGGCGCAACCCGTGCCATATCGCATTTTCAATAAAAGGCTGCGACAGCATGGGCGGAAACAGGCTCAGCTCTTTGTCGACCGACGGCGCCACCGTTACTTCATACGAAAATGAATGCCCGAACCGGAGCGACTCCAGCTCCAGGTACAATTCGATGATATCCAACTCGCCGGCCAGCGGTACCAGGTCTTTTTCACTGACGTGCAATACCATGCGAAGCAGTCTTGAAAACTTCGACAGGTATTCATACGACGACTGGTAATTCTCCGTTACCACCAGCTCCTGGATGGCGTTCAGGCTGTTGAAAATGAAATGCGGGTTCATTTGCGCCCGCAGCGCTTTTTCACGCAGCGCCTGCATTTCCACTTCAATGGCTGCCTTCTTCCTGATCGACCTGATGCGTCGCCGTACCAGGAAGATGGTAATGCCTGAACCCGCAACGGCGGCGATGATGCCGAACCATCCCGTTCGCCACCAGGGTGGTGTGATGACCACCTGTACCACGGCTTCGTTTGCAGACCATCGCCCGGTATAATCGGCGGCTTTCACCCGGAATGTATAACGACCGGGTGGAACCTGTGCATACCGTACGGTGGTTTGCGTGCCTGATTGCCATTGCGCGTCGAGGCCATCGAGCTTGTAATGATAACGGGTGAGGGAAGGAGCCGCATAGCTAAGGGCGGCAAAGCCGATCGTTATGGCATTGTTTAGATAAGGCATTTGAACAGGCGCTGCGCTTCCGTTTACGGTGAGCGCGTGGCCCTGCGCGGTGTTGATGGCATTGATCACCACCCTGAAACCGGCTGATGCCAGTGGTGCTTCGGCGGATTTGAAATGCAGGAAGCCTTTGTCGGCTGCGGTAAGAAGAGCGCCATTACCGGCGTGAATAAGCGGGCTGTGAAAATCGCTGAACGGCAGCCCCTGGCCGTTGCCGTATACATTGACGGCGCCTGTTTTTTCATCGACCGCAAACAGGCCGTTGTCGGTAGTGCCCCATATTTTTCCGTCGGGCGTAGCGGCAAGCGAGTACAGGTTGTTATCGGGTAGTCCCTGCAACGTGGTCAGTTGCCTGAACTGTCTACTGCCATACATATCGTAAGTGATGAGCCCGCCGGCATGGCTGGCGATCCATAGTGTACCACCGCTTTTGACGATATCAGTGACCAGTGAAGCGCCGATCTTTCCCGGTTTGTCGGACTGAATAAAATAGCTGAAGCGGTCGGCGCCGGCGTTATATGCGCAAAGCCCGGTGTTCAGGGTGCCGATCCACAAAGTATTCGTGCTGTCGTCGTAACAAAGCGAGGTAGGAAGGTCTGAACGGAGCGCCGTTTTTTCTTGCAGCTTTACGGCCGGTTGCGAAGGCTGGTACCGGTAAATGCCGTCGTTAAAGCTGGCGACCCAGAATATGCCTGTTTTATCGCGTGCGACATCGGTGACGATGCTTCCCTCGCATTGAAACGGGGTGTTTGAAAACTGTTCCGATGCGGGATGGTATATAAATGCGCGCCGGTTCGCGAACACCCAGATATCGCCGTTGTCATCGCGGTGCAGCACCGAACAGCTGGCCAGGGGAATGCCGTTGGCGGAAGAATATATTTTCTGCTGGCCCGTTGCCGCATTGATGACGATGAACTGGTTTTTCTCGGGCGAGCTCAGGTAATAGCATTGGCGCGTATCATCGTAAAGAACGGTATGCACGAGGGGCCGCGTGGGATAAATGTCTTTTTCAGGCTGCGACACCGTTTGCCGGCTGCCAAATACGCCGGTATAATGGAACGGGCCTGGTTGCGCGTTGAATGTTGACAAGCCGGCGTTGCTGCCCAGCCATACGATACCGGTGCTATCGTAGAATACGGTTCGCAGGTGGCCGGCGGGCAGGGAAGCGGGGTTGTCTGTTTCATGCCCGATGCTGAACAGGTGTTTGCCGGAAGGACCCATCTGCAACAGCCGGTTGCCGGCGGGCAGCCATATCGCTGCCTGGCCGTCGTTTTTCTTTAAAGCGGGGATGCCCGCAAAGGGAATGTCTTTTTTCTGCCCGGTGGGGGCGTGCAGCACCTGCAGGTGATTCCCGGGGTTTTGAATGAAACAGGCTGTTTGCGTTTCTTCATTCCAGGCCAACTGGGTGAAATAATCGGCCTCAATGCTGGGATGCAGGGTGAAAACACCGGTGTTCGTTTCCAGGCTGAACAAACCGGCGGATGTGCCCAGCCATATTTCGTTTTCCGATTTCCGGTAGATCTTTCGTATGCTGTTGTACTTGTTTGTGCGACCGGGAAACCGCTGTATCAAAAATGCCAGCCAGGGGAAAGAGGTGAACCTGCCTGTTTTACTATCATAGTAGCAGGGATCGCGGCTGTCGGGCGCCATCCATACACGATCGTGCCGGTCGATATACATATCCCAGATGAGGTTGCTGGGAATTTTTTTGTGCGGGTATTGCTGCTGCTCCCGGTAGCTTCCCGGTAGAAGAACTATGAGGGTATCAGCGGCCGCATCGAGGATATTGACGCCGTTTTGCGTAGCCACCCAAAGCCTGCCGGCACCGTCTTGCCGAATGCTGTTGATATGGGCATGGGAAAGGTTGCGGGAAGGGCTGCCGGGCCGGAAGACCAGGAACTGCTGGCCGTCAAAGCGGTTCAGCCCGTTTTCGGTGCCTATCCACATATAACCCGTACGGTCTTTGAAAATGCAGGTGACACGGTTGTCAGACAGCCCGTTAAAGCGGGTATAGGTAGTGACCTGGTAAGGGTATTGTGCCCATGCGACCGCCGGCGCCAGCCATAAGACCGGTACCCAGCAGCATCGTCTTAAAGAGCGCCGGAGACCAATGATCGCCATAGTGCCAAAATTAGGCACAAAGCGCCCGTATGCCGGTGGTTTCTTTGGGGTTGGCCCGGTCTGTACTTTTTGCAGGCCATCGGTCGTTTTGGAAAAGAAGGCGGTTAAACCAATGGCTTCGCCTGCAGTCTATACAAAAAACAAGCATATGAGTAACCGGCTTTTACCGGCTTGCCTGCTGGCCGCTTTTGCGTTGCTGGCGGTGTGCGGCTGCCGCAAAACCAGCGGCGGGGGAGAAAAAAAATACCGTTTTACCGACACCCTGCGGGTGGGCGGTATGCCGCGCAGTTACCTGTTGAATCTGCCGCCCGGTTATTATTCTTCATCGGGGTTTTCGCTGGTGATCGGCCTGCATGGCGGTGGCGGCAGCGGCTTGCAGTTTGAAGCCTCGACGAAGCTGACCGAAAAAGCGAATGCGGCGGGCTTTATCGTGGCCTATCCCGACGGCACCGGTCCCATTCCCACCTGGAATGCCGGTAATTGCTGCGGCAGTGCGGTAAGCCGCCAGGTGGATGATGTACAGTTCATCAGCGACCTGATCGATCACCTGGTGGCTGCCTATTCGATCGATCGTAAGAAAGTATATGTAACGGGTCATTCAAACGGCGGTATGATGGCTTACCGGCTGGCCTGCGAGTTATCGGAAAAGATCGCTGCTGCTGCGCCGAATGCTGCTTCGCTGATGGTACGAACTGCCTGTAATCCGGCACGGCCGGTTCCCCTGCTGCACATGCATTCCAGGCTAGATACGAACGTTCCCTACCGGGGCGGCTATGGCAGCGGCATCAGCGGTGCTTATTTTCCCCCGCTGGATTCGGTTTTTTCCGTTTGGTCGTCTAACGACGGTTGTACGGCACCCACCATCGTTTCGAACAACGGCTATACCCTGCAGAAATGGAACACGTGTAATGCGGGTTCATCGATCCATTATTACCTTACCGACGATGGCGGGCATGCCTGGCCGGGCGGCCTGCCGGGTTCTGTGGCCGGTGATCCGCCCTCGGCCGTCATCAACGCCAATGACCTTTTGTGGGATTTCTTTCAGCAATACCGGCTGCCTTAGTACAATGCCCGTTGACCGGTCGGCCGACGGGCATTGTGTTTATTGCAGGCTCAATTCAGCTGGTAGCCGACCACCAGCGAAAAGCCCTGGTTGGCGAATTTGACAGATGCCACGCCGTCTTCTGCGGTGGCCAGGTTAACCAGTCCGCGCTGAAAACGTATTGCGGCGCCCAGGCGTTCGGTTATCCTGTAGCCGGCTGAAATACCCAGCCCGAAATCGACGGGCGTTTTGCGGTAGTCGTTTTCGCTTTTGGTTCGCTTCAGGGGCAGCGCCGCGTAGGGCCCGAGTGCCACATGGATGGCAGGCGTTATTTTATAATCGGCCCACACCGGCAATTCGATCAGGGAACCCCCTTTTCTACCCAAGAACATCAGCTCCGGCCTTACCCCGAACGACTCGCTTACTTCCCACCTGGCATAGCCGCCCACGCGAAAGGCGGTTCCATATTTTGCGGGGAGCTCATAGCTTTCGAGCGAAACGGCTTTTGCCAGGTTAAGGCCGGCAAGAACGCCCAGTTCGGGGCCCTGCGCCGGGGAAAGGGTATAAAACAAAAGGCCGGCGGCGAGCGAGGTCAGTTTTTTCATGCTTGTTATTTTCTGTTTGCGAATGGTTATGCCCATACATCGGTGGAAGCATGAAAAGGTCATCAATGGGTAGGGATAACTATAGATGCCTCGACCAATGTCGGTCACTTCGGCAAGTCCACAGTTGCCAATAAATCCTGCACAATTGGATTTGCAGAAAATATGATGTAAAAACCGGCAGCACGCCAAACAAATAACGCCCGCGACATTCGTCGGCAGGCGTCATTCTACACAACATAGATTTGGTTACGGCCGTATATCGGCGTCGAGAATATCATACACTTTCAGGTTGCTGTCGGCATCTTTGAGCTGGCGGTACAGGGTCTTGCAATCGGAAGCGCCGGTCAGCTCGGAAGTTTTGCTCACCTTATCGAAAAACACAGTGGCGAGATAGCGTTTTTCTTTTTCAATGCGTTTGCGTGCGGCGGCATAATCGGCGCGTATATCGCCGTTATTGGTTTTTTCGGCCAGTATCAGCACCTGGCTGTGCTGGTAGTTCTTAGACTCGAGCGACAATACCTGGCAGGAGCAGATCTTGCTGCT
>JBDHYM010000062.1:0-15206 GCA_039811405.1 Flavihumibacter sp.
AATACAATCCCGAATTCGCGCAGCAGTTGAAAGAGTTCAGGGACGGCAACCTGATATTTGAAGTGATGCAGCAGGCGGTATGGGACAAAGCCGCGGCCGATGAGCCCGGCCTGCGGAAATACTACGAGGCACACCGCCGGCAATACCGCTGGGATGCTTCTTTTTCGGGCGTATTGTTCAATGCAGCCGATTCATCTGCCGCCCGTAGCTATATCGCAGTCGTGAAAAACGACCCTGCACAATGGACCACCCTGTTGCTGCCGTACGGTCAATCGATCTTTGCCGACAGCGGGCGCTTTGAAACAAGCCAGTTGAATATGACACTACCGCCGGGAGCAGCACCCGGCACCGTCAGCGAACCGGTTTATAATCCCGAAAACGGCAACTACCAGTTTGTACTGGTAAGACAATTGCACCAGCCGGGCGAGCAGCGTTCTTATGCCGATGCCCGCGGGGCGGTGCTGAACGATTACCAGCAGTTGCTGGAAGACCAGTGGATCGCGCGGTTAAAAAAGAAATATCCCGTAGTCGTGAATAATAAAGTGCTGCAATCCATTTTGCCCAAATAGGGAAGGTATGCCATGCGTGATACCGCCGGCGACACCCATGGCATGATTTTCGCGAATACCGCGATCAAATACATAAACATTTTATCAAACCCTGTTCAAAACATTTTAAACCCGATAAACAAATAATAGTAACCAACATGAAAAAGACAGTTATCCTTTTGCTTACCCTTGCCGCAGTTGCCCTGAAGACGAATGCACAGGATCCGAAATTCTATCTCAAAGGAGGTTTTAACCTGGCGAACGTGAGTTATAATAAAAGCGGCGAGGTGAACGATGCCAACAGCCTGCCCAGCTTCCATGCCGGCCTGATGGCCGATCTTCCTATTCTCCCTGTTCTTTCCATACAGCCGGGTATCCAGTTTTCGGGCAAGGGGTCGAAAGTAAAATGGGCGCAGGGTTCTTACAGCGCCGAATCGAAATTCAATCCCGGTTATGTAGAAGTGCCGGTAAACCTCGTGGTGAACCTGCCGCTGATCGACCAGGAATCGAAGGTTTTCTTTGGTGCGGGTGGTTATGCCGCAATGGGTGTAACCGGCAAGCGCAAGATCAATGTAAATGCATTGGGCATTCAATATAGCCAGGAAAACAAAATCAAATTCAGCAACGACGATCCCACTACGGGGAATGAAGAGGATGCCGGCTATGGCAAGTTGAAGCGTTTCGACTATGGTCTGAATGCAACCGCAGGTTTTGCTTTTCATAACCTGCTGATCTCCGTAAACTACAGCCTCGGATTGGCCAAAATATATTCCGGTACCGACAATGGAGCCGATGACAAGAGCAAGAACCGGGTGCTGAGCTTGTCATTGGGCGTGAGCCTGTAATCGTTTTTCAATCTACTTCCTATTTAAAAAAACGGGCCGCTCTTCGTGAGCGGCTTTTTTCTTTTATTAGTTCACTGCTTCTTCCACCAACGCCTCTTTCAGGTTATGCCGGCGCATGTCATAGAACCTGCCGTTTCCTTTGGTGCAAAGTGCCTGGAAATAATTCAGGGTTTCCTGCTCATGGTATTTCCCCAATAGCAGAATGCTCAGGGGAACGCCCGCACGCTGGTAGGCTTCCACCTTCTTACGGGTGGCTTTGTCAACACTGAACAACCCGTCGGTGATGATCACCAAGCGGGTTTTGCCTTTGTATTGCTGTGTGCTGTCAATCAGCTTATACCCGTCGCGCATGGCATCGCCGGCATTGGTACCTCCGTTCGGTTTCAGCCTGTCGATTCGTTTGTAGATCACGTCTTTTTCGTTGCAGGCGGTAAAGCGAAGCAGGGTTTCGGCATTGTCGGCAAAAGCGATCACCGAAATATTATCAACCGGCCGTTGCAGGTTTACCAGGTATTTCATTGCTTCTTTAAGGGTATCCAGCTTGTTTTCTTCTTTCATTGAATTCGATACATCAAGCAGGTACACCGTATGATGCGGGTCGGCACCGCGAATCTGTTCCCGTCTCCGGCGATCGGCCGTATCTGCAGGGGCGGGTGCCGCCGGCACTACTTCCGGTGCCGTCTCCAGGGCAAACCGGTAGGCAATGCGCGGTTTCTTCAGCAACACGTTTTGCGCGGTATCGGCGCCTACCCCCGCGGCCATCTTCATGGAATAATCCATGTTGCGCGCCAATGCCTGGCCGTCGGCACATTCAATAAACTGGTTATAATAATGTATTACGCTGTTATACCGGTTCACGAAACGATTGTAGTGGTCGTATGCTCTTGGTATCAGCTTATTGTAAGAAGCAGTATCGCTTATATACCAGAAAATGGTCGGTGGCATAAAATCATAAAAGGTCTTATACCTCGAATGCGGAAAAGCGCCATTGCTCAGGTTACCGAAGCCATAGGTGTTCTTCAGGTAGGCAGCGTCTTTCCCCTTGCCCGTAGCGTACAACACACGCAAAAGAGAGTCGTTGTACCGGCGATGGCTGTTATCGCCCGCATATAATTCACCGGCCCATTTTTCCACCAGTTCGGTCGACAGGAGAAGCTCTGCCTGGGCCTGGCGTATAAGGGCTTGCGAGCGTAACGGGGGAAGCGACCGGTAATAGCTTTCCATCAACTGGTAGAGCTTTTTGGAAGCCGCATCATAACGTTCGAACCAGGGCTGCAGGTCGTCGATCAGCCGTTTTGCCCTCACCAGGCTGTCGTCGTTTTTGAACGCCTGCTGCTGCACATAATCAACCATCGCCTTATACTTGTACAACATGTTGTCAAACGCGATCATAAAGCTGGAAAAGCCCGAAACGATCGCTTCGTCTTTTACCGGGAATTTCGCCAGGCGCTCCTGCAGGTTCTGCTTCTCCCTGATAAAGGGCAGCAGCTTTGCTTCCCAGTCGTTGATATACCCTTCGGCGTCGGGATGGAGCTCCTTGTACTGCGAGAGATCACTCGACCGCAACCGCGCGCCGGCGCTTACCGATACATGCCAGCGATTGTCGTTTCTTTTCTGCAGGTTGTCGATATAGGCTTCCGAAAAAGACAGGATGTCATAATATATCTGCATGTTTACCCGGCTGCTTTCATCCATGCAGCCAATGATGCTGTTGAGCGATCTTACCTGCTGGTTGCGGTCGTTCTGCGCAAAAGAAAGGATGGGCATGGCCATCAGCAAACAAATGACTGCGCGTTGTACCCGGCACATACGATCGTTTAAAACAATTCCTTCACCACTTTATATACCAGCTTCGGTTTGCCGAGCGTATAATAATGCAGCACCTCCACACCCGCTTTTTTCAGCTCCCTGCTTTGCTGCAGCAGCCATTCGGTACCAACTGCTTCCACCTCTTCGTCGGTTTTTGCTTTGGTAATCGCCTGGCTCAGCTCCATCGGCATATCTACGTGGAAGACCCGTGGCAGCAGGGTTAGCTGTTTACGGGTATAAATGGGTTTCAACCCGGGAATAATGGGCACAGTAATGCCGGCTTCCCGGCATTTTTCAACATACGCAAAATATTTCTGGTTGTCGAAGAACATCTGGGTTACCACGTATTCAGCGCCCGCGTCTACCTTGGCTTTGAGGTGCTGGATATCCATGGCCAGGTTGGGCGCCTCGAAATGCTTTTCGGGATAACCGGCCACGCCGATGCAAAACTTGGCGTTGCCATAGTCTTTCACCTCTTCTTCGAGGTAGATGCCCTGGTTCAGGTTCGTTACCTGCTTCAACAGGTCGATCGCGTACCGGTTACCGTCCGGCTCCGGTTCAAACGACACCTCGTTTTTAGCGGCGTCGCCGCGCAGCACCAGTACATTGTCGATACCCAAAAAAGCCAGGTCGATCAGCGCATGCTCGGTTTCTTCGCGGGTGAAGCCACCGCAAATCAGGTGAGGTACAGGGTCGACCTTGTAGTGCTGCATAATGGCGGCGCAGATACCGACCGTTCCGGGGCGCTTCCGCACCTCGATCTTCGAGAATGAGCCGTCGGCCTGTTTTTTAAACATGGTTTCGCTGCGGTGGTAGGTAACATTGATGAAAGAGGGCTTGAACTCCATCAGCGGATCGAGGTGGTCGTATATGGCCTTGATGCCCTTTCCCTTCAGCGGCGGCAGTATCTCAAAAGAAACCAGGGTCTTTTTGGCCTGGTTGATATGGTCGATAACCTTCATGTTTCTACAGGTATGCTTGAACTATCGGCAAACTTAGCACGGCATTATCAATTAACAAGGTATTTTTGCCAAAAGCATCGCGTTGAACCAGGTTATACAAACCAATGAGCTCGTTAAAACATACGGCCGCCGCACAGTGGTGAACCATGTGTCTGTCAATGTAAAGCAGGGAGAGATCGTCGGTTTGCTGGGACCCAACGGCGCCGGTAAAACCACCACCTTTTACATGGTGGTAGGGCTGATCAAACCCGACGAAGGCACGGTGACGCTCAACAACGAAGACATTACCCGGCTGCCGATGTACAAGCGCGCCCAGCTCGGTATCGGCTACCTGCCACAGGAAGCTTCCGTATTCAGGTCGCTATCCGTCGAAGACAACATTCGCGCCGTGCTCGAAATGACCGGACTGAGCAAGGCTGATCAGCGGCAGAAGCTCGAAGACCTGCTCGATGAGTTCCGCCTGCACCATGTACGCAAGAACCGGGGCGACAGCCTCAGCGGGGGTGAACGCCGCCGTACCGAGATCGCCCGGGCGCTGGCCGTGAATCCGAATTTTATCCTGCTCGATGAGCCTTTTGCCGGCGTGGACCCCATTGCCGTCGAAGACATCCAGACCGTGGTGGCCCGCCTTAAATTCAAGAACATCGGTATCCTGATCACCGACCACAACGTGAACGAAACCCTCTCCATCTGCGACCGTGCCTACCTGCTGATCGAGGGGAAGATATTCAAGCACGGCACTGCCGAAGAGCTGGCTGCCGATGAGCAGGTGCGCCGCCTTTACCTGGGCCGCAACTTCGAGCTGAAACGCAAAGACTATCTCTACGACGAGGTAATGAAAGGCATCGGCGATTTACCTACGTTATAAGCCCTATTTTTTGTATTTTGAGGCCGCTGTATGAAGATTATCTCACCGGCCATATCACGACTGGCCAGGCTACGGCTTTGGCAGATCGAAGACTGGGTTAAGGATCCGATCGCTGCACAACGGGAAGTATTGCAGGAGCTGGTTACCGCTGCCCAGTACACCGAATTCGGCCGGCAATACGGTATGAACAAGCTGTTCAACATCCGTACTTTCAAGCAAACTATTCCCGTTCAGGGATACAACGAGCTGAAGCCCTATATCGAAAGAATGATGGCGGGCGAAGAGAACATACTCTGGAACAGCCCGATCTCCTGGTTCGCCAAAAGCAGCGGCACCACAAGCGATAAGAGCAAATTCATTCCCATCAGCGACGAAAGCCTGAAGCAGAACCACTACCAGGGCGCCAAAGACGTGCTTACCATGTATTATGCGTCGCATCCTGACTCGGAGCTGCTGACGGGCAAGGGGCTGGTAATCGGCGGCAGCCACCAGGTGAGCCAGTTTGCCGAAGCCGTCAGCTATGGCGACCTCAGCGCAGTGCTGCTGCAGAACTCGCCTTTCTGGGGGCACTGGATACGCACCCCCGACCTGTCGATTGCCCTGATGGATGAATGGGAGCAAAAGCTGGAGCAGCTTGCCCTCAATACCATTCCCGAAAACGTAACCTCCATTTCGGGCGTACCGACCTGGACGCTGGTGCTGATGAAGCGCATACTCGAAATGACCGGCCGGTCATGCATAGCCGACGTATGGCCGCAACTGGAGCTGTATATACATGGCGGTGTTTCGTTCACTCCTTACCGTGAGCAGTTCAGGCAACTGATGGGCAAAGACATCAATTACCTGGAAATGTACAATGCCAGCGAGGGATTTTTCGCTGCACAGGATCATCCCGATGCCGACGGCATGCTGCTGTTCACCCACCACGGAATCTTCTACGAGTTCATGCCGGTGGAAGAATACGGCAAGCCCTTTCCCCATACGATAGGACTTAACAAAGTGGAGCCGGGTAAAAATTACGCCCTGGTGATCAGCACTACGGGCGGGCTATGGCGCTATATCGTCGGTGACACCATACAGTTTACCTCAATGCAGCCCTACCGCATCAGGGTGAGCGGGCGGCTCAAACATTACATCAATGCCTTTGGTGAAGAAGTGATCGTTGACAATACCGACCGCGCCGTTGCCATTGCCTGCGAACGAACCGGCGCCGCCGTTAACGATTACACGGCCGCACCGGTTTATTTTTCCGCCGAAGGGAACGGCGCCCACGAATGGCTGATAGAGTTTGAAAAGCGGCCGGCCGATATCGCGCATTTCGCCTACGAGCTCGATACCGCCCTGAAAAACCTCAACAGCGACTACGAGGCGAAACGGCACAAGGATATTGCCTTGCGCATGCCGGTAGTGCATGCGGTGGACAAGGGGTTCTTTAACCAGTGGCTGCATGTTAACGGCAAACTCGGCGGCCAGCACAAAGTGCCGCGACTCAGCAATGACCGCAAACTGCTGGAAACCCTGTTATCTATGCGCTGATTCCCCTAGTTTTGTTATATGAAATTGCTTGATAATAAAGTGGCTGTTATCACCGGCGCCGCCCGTGGCATTGGTGAGGCCATCGCCCTCAAACTCGCCGAACACGGCGCCCATATAGCCTTTACTTATGTAAGCGAGAGCAGTGCGCAGAAAGCAGCCGTTCTTGAAGAAAAACTGATCGCCCTGGGCGTAAAAGCAAAAGCCTACCGCAGCAATGCCGCCAAATACGAAGAAGCCGAAACCCTGATCAATGAAGTGGTGGCCGGCTTCGGCACCATTGATATACTGGTTAACAATGCAGGTATATCAAAAGACAACCTGCTGATGCGCATGACAACCGATCAGTGGAACGACGTGATCAATACCAACCTCAGCAGCGTGTTCAACCTGACCAAGCAGGTGATCCGCCCCATGATGAAAGCCAAAAGCGGCAGCATCATCAATATGAGCTCGGTGATCGGCATAATGGGCAACGCAGGGCAAAGCAGCTATGCCGCTTCCAAAGCCGGTATTATCGGCTTTACGAAGTCCATTGCCAAAGAGCTGGGCAGCCGGAACATCCGTTGCAATGCCATAGCCCCCGGTTTTGTGGAAACGGATATGACGGAATACCTTAAGGAAGGCGCCGGTGCCGATGAGTATAAAAAGAAAATCCCCCTCGGCCGCTTTGCATCGGCCGAAGAGATTGCCAATGTAACGCTGTTCCTTGCAAGCGGTTTGAGCAGCTACGTTACCGGACAGACGATCAGTACCTGCGGCGGGTTAAGTACATAATTTGCGGCCGCGGCAAGCTCTCCTATCAATTTATCCTGGCAATCTTTTGAACCGATAGCCAAGTTGCTGCAATTGTCGGATGAGTTTCGGCAGTTGCTTATAGAACCCCTCGGTTCTGCCCGGCCCCGCGCCTATATGCATAAGCAACAAGTACCCCTTAAGGCCGGTCTTTTGCTCCTGCGCCATGATCGACCGGTATATGGTTTCATTGTTGCGGAAATTCCTGTCTTTATCGCCGGTATAGTCGGCATGGCTCAGCGTGCCGGGTGTATAGTTCACTAACTGCAATCCATAAGCGCTGGTCCAGTGTACAATGCTATCGTTGTACCATTCATACGCCGGCAAAAAATAATTCACCCGCCCCGTGTCAATGCCAAGAGCGGCCATCGCCGACAGGTTATCATGCAGGTCCTTTTCAAAGACCGGTCGCGTTACGAGGGTGCTGTCTCTTTGGCTCCAGTCGCAATACAATATGTGTTTGTCGCTATGCGGACCGAGAAAATGGCCATCGGCCTGCAGCCCGCGAATGAGGCCTCCGAAGGCTTTGTTGCGATAAAAATCGCCCGTCAGGAAAAAAGAGGCGCTGGCGCCGGCTTGCCGCAGGGCCTGCCTGATCGCCGGACCGCCCTCTGCAAATTCGTGGCCGGTGAATACGAGATAGATGGTTTTCTGCGTACTGTCCATGCGCGTGATCGCGTAGTCGCGCGCACCCTTGTCTTCCAGGGAAGCAAGCAGGTAAACCAGCGATGCCGTGCCATCCATGGTCGGTTCGTTGGTGCTGTAATCGCCGGCGTCGTCGTGGTACACAGCCAGGTCGCTCTGGAATGCCGCATATTCGTCGGCCTCCAGCAGGGTAAGGCCGATCAGGTTGTTGAAAATGCTGGTGTACACCGGCCCGTCCACCAGTCCGCCATCCACCGGCGCCTTCTTCAGAAAGCTGAAAGAGGCATGCGGGTCTGCCGGCGTATCGCCGCCGGCCGGCAAGCCGTACACCATGCTGGTACCCCAGGGATTGCAGCCAAAAAGCCAGTCGATACAGGCCTGCTCCAGCGGTTCGTATTGCCTGTCGCCGCTTAGTTCGCGGTACCAGCGGCACTGCATGGCGAATGCTACCGTCAGGTTATTGTTGCACCAGATAAAGGGAATAGCGCGATAGAACCCATTCTGCCGGGCTTTCTGCCAAACCAGGTCAATACCTTTCTTATAATAAGCGATTACCCTGGCCCGGTCGGCGCCGGTCAGCTTCCTGGCCAGGGCACGGTGGCCGAGGTTGATGAAGGGATACCACTGGTAATGGCTGGCAGTATCTTTTCCCAGCCAGGGCGTTTGCGGCTCTTTCGCTGCATAAACCAGCGCCGCACGAAGACTGTCGGCTGCCGCCAGCGCCAGTTCCATGTCATCGGCCCAGTTTTCTTCGGCGTAGATATAAGGCGATTTCACCGAAGCGGTTTGGGTGAATCCTTCCCGCTTATACGCATAGGCCAGCGCTGTCTTTGCCTTTTCTGCTAACAGACTCGTATAAGCGCTGTTCTCCATCAGGCGTGAGCCAAGTTCAAACGCGCTGCTGAACTTGGCAGCGAGCGAGCTGGTGCCGGTGGTCTTGTTCATTCCCTTACCCTGCTGCTGCGGGTAGCCGCTTAAAAAATAAACCGGCCGCTCGGCGCCCCGGTTGTACTGGCTGTCGAGCCCCGGCAGGCGCATGCCTGCATGATCGCGGTCGTCGGCGATCTGCGCAAACATCCGGTCGGGTGCGGGATGCATCTTCAACAACCAGTCGAGGCCCCATTTCGCTTCATCATAGATGTCTTTCCGGCCGTTGCTGCCGGGCAGTCCGTTGGCGAGATGCCGATCAGTAAACACCCCCGGAAATTCTTCCAGTGCCAGCAGCAAATGATAGGTGGCATTGGCGCTGGTACTGGCGTATTGCAGGTAATCGGTGGCATCGTGCCAGCCGCCCACCACGTCTACGTGCGTGCTGTCAGGCATGGGGCCGTACAGCGTATATCCATCCCTGTTATGACAACTGTCGTTCATGGTGGGATTGAAGCCGGTACGTTGCTGGCGCATATACCGCAGGCAGAAATCAGCGCTGCCGCGGTACACAAATTCATTGATGGGAAACTCGGGCGAAACGGCATCGCCGGCCCGGATGCGGTAACGGCCCCGTTGCTTCAGCGCGCTAAAGTCGAGCCGCGCTGTCTGCCGGAAAGGCCCGTAGGCGCCCGAGGCCTGGCCCGCCCGGGCGCGATAAGCGATTCTCCCGTGTTCGTCTATCACCTCAAAGCTGCTTACCGGGGCGCTGTCTTTGCTGCACCATACGGCTGTTTTTACCGATCCGGGCAGGTAGCCCAACTGGTTGATCCTGATCCAGGCGGCAGGCGCTGCCGGTTGTGCCTGCATCGTACCTGTCAGAAAAAGAAATACCAGGAGAACAAGATATCGCATGCCGTCGAAGGTAGGCAATCGACCGCATCAGCAGAGCTGCAATTCGGGGTAGAGCTCTTCCAACCCGATGGCCTGCTGCGGGTAGTTCTCCACCAGGTATTGCAGTACCGAAGGAATATGCTGCTCATATTCGCGGCGGATGGGCGCTCCGGTTGACAGCCACCGTTCAACACGGCAGGCAAGATCATCACCCAGCGTTTCGATCACTTCCACGCCCAATCGTTCCAGCGCCGCTGCATTGCAATACTGCTCGTATTGCCCGCGAATCGGAATACAGAGCAGCCGCTTACCCAGGTACAGCATCTCTGCCGGGGTTTCAAAACCGGCGCCGGTGATCACCCCGCCTGCATGAATCACGCTTTCATTGAAGCATTGCTGGTGCACCGGCAGAAAACGGATATTATCCTCATAGCGTTCCCGCTTTGTTTCTTTGGAAAAGACCTCGAAACGAATGGACGGCATTTTCGAGAATATACGATAGAGCGCCGCTTCGCTGAAAGCCGGCAGGTATACGCTTACATATCCCCTGTCGCCGGGCTTTGCCTGGCGTATTTCTTTTTTGATGACCGGTTCAAAAATGAAGCGGTCGTACCGCTCAAAATGCAGGCCCACATACGCGCTGGCCCTGGCATAGTAACGCAACAGCAACTCACCCGTCAGGTCTTTCTTTTCAGGTCTCGGCACGCGCGTCGACTGAAAAGAAGCCTGGTGGCCAAACTGTACGCTCTTTACTTTTTTTAAAGCGCAAGCCAATGCCGTGATCGGCTCGAAATCGTTGATCACGAGATCATAATCCGCCACCGGCAACGCCTTGATTTCTTTCCAGAGTCGCGCAGGGTTCAACTGCCGGGCAATCTTTCCGTACTGCAATCCGCCCCCGCTATTGTAAAAAAGACTGACGCCGGCCGACCGGTACCGGCAGGGAAGATCGCCCTGCAACTGGCTGTTGGCGCCGCTTAGAAATACATCCACCTTGCCATAGCGCTGCAAATAGGGAAGCACCTGTGTAGCCCGGGCGATATGCCCGTTGCCGGTTGCCTGCACTGCATACAATATCTTCATACAAATCGTTTATATCGCGAGCGAGCTCACGTAAAAATTTATCTCGTCTGTCACTACATTCAGCACCGGCTTTTCGGCTTCCGGCCGCACATGCCTGAACTGTGCTTCGTCGTAGGTATAGATATGCCAGTCGTTCCGGTAAAATTCGAGCGCCGTTAAATGCTCCACCCAATCGCCCGAATTGAGGTACATCACTTTCCCTTTTTCGGTTTCCACCACACGTTGCTGCGGCTGGTGGATATGTCCGCAGATCACGTAATCATATTTCTTGTCGATGGCGATCTCCGCCGCGGTGGTTTCAAACTCATTGACCTTGTATGCCCGGTTCACGCCCGCCATCACGGTTTTGCTCAGTGAAACCCGGTCGCGCCCGATGCATTTCATCAGGCGGTTGATGACGCGGTTGATCAGTATCAGGCATCCATAACCGCTGCTTCCCAGCTTGGCCCATATCTTGGCTGCGCCCTTCGTCGTATTGTCGAATACATCGCCGTGAAAAATCCAGGTGGTCTTTTTATTGATCTCTATCACCAGCTTGTCGGTCAGTTGAAAATTGCCGAGCTGGATATCGCAGTACCGCCGCAGTATTTCATCGTGGTTGCCGGTGATATACACCACCCGGGTGCCCCGGCCCATCATGGCCAGTATCTCTTTCAATACCGCCATATGCGATTGTGGAAAATAGCGTTTGCTGAACTGCCAGGCATCAATGATATCGCCATTGAGGATCAGCATTTGCGGCGCGATGCTGCGAAGGTAATTCAGCACTTCGGCAGCTTTGCTGCCGTAAGTTCCCAGGTGGAGATCTGATAAGACGGCTACGTCAACGGATCGTTTTTCCATTCAGGTATGGTTTAGCAAACTTCGCCAACTGCTGTTACCGGCTTATTAACAGCAGGTTACGGAATTGTAAAGCCTGGCCGCCCCATTGTCAGCGCTATGAATTACTTTTGCCCCCTCAAAATCGCTTCCATGGCACTTTCAGAACAGGAGATCATCAGAAGAGAAAAATTGCAGCACCTGCAGGCGTTGGGCATTGACCCTTACCCGGCGCCGCTCTTTCCCGTCAATACCAGCACGGCTTATATCAAAGCGCATTATAAAGGTGAGGAAAACAACCATGAATTCGCCTCGGTGGTGCTTGCCGGCCGCATCATGAGCAACCGGCCCATGGGAAAAGCCAGCTTCGCCGAGCTGCAGGACAGCACCGGCCGCATCCAGATCTATGTGCGTCGCGATGATATCTGCCCGGGCGAAGACAAAACCCTGTACGATGAAATGTGGAAAAAGATCGATCTCGGCGATATCGTCGGTATCAGGGGTTTTGTGTTTACCACCAAAGTAGGCGAAACCTCGGTGCACGTACAGGAGCTGACCCTCCTGGCAAAAGCCCTGAAGCCGCTGCCTGTGGTAAAAGAGGTGGAAGGACAAACTTTCGACGCCGTAAACGATCCCGAGTTCAAATACCGCCAGCGCTATGCCGACCTCGTTATCAACCCACAGGTACGTGACACTTTCGTGAAGCGCACCAAAATGATCAATGCCATCCGCCAGTTCCTCAACGAACGCGGCGCCCTGGAAGTGGATACGCCTGTATTGCAGGCTATTCCCGGCGGTGCGGCAGCGCGTCCCTTTATCACCCACCACAACGCGCTGGATGTTCCTTTTTACCTGCGCATCGCCAACGAACTGTACCTGAAACGTTGTATCGTAGGCGGGTTCGACTGGGTGTATGAGTTCAGCCGGAATTTCCGCAACGAAGGCATGGATCGTACCCATAATCCCGAGTTCACCATTCTCGAATGGTACACGGCATATAAGGATTACCTGTGGATGATGGAGATCACCGAACAATTGCTGGAAACAGTAGCCATCACAGTTAACGGCAGCACGGAGCTTACTATCGGCGGACAGCAAGTCAGCGTCAAAGCGCCTTTCAAACGGATCGGCATTCTCGATGCCATCAAAGAAAATACCGGCATCGACATCAGCGGCATGGATGAACCGGCGCTGCGTGCTGTGTGCAAACAGTTGGACATTCCGGTGGATCCCAAAATCGGCAAGGGCAAGCTGATCGATGAGATATTCAGCGCCACCAGCGAAAGTAAATTCATCCAGCCCACCTTCGTGATCGATTACCCCGTGGAGATGAGTCCGCTGACCAAGAAGCACCGTTCAAAGCCGGGGCTGGTAGAGCGTTTCGAGCTTTACATCAATGGCAAAGAGATCGCCAATGCCTATTCGGAACTGAATGACCCCGTTGACCAGCGCGAACGTTTTGAAGAACAATCCAAACTGATGGAGCGGGGTGACGATGAAGCCATGTTCATCGACCAGGATTTCCTGCGGGCGCTCGAATACGGCATGCCACCCACCGCGGGTATTGGTATCGGCATCGACCGCCTCTGCATGATGATGACCAATCAGCCTTCTATCCAGGACGTGCTGCTGTTTCCGCAAATGCGGCCGGAAAAAACCGACGCGGCGACTGCGACCGGTCAACGAGGCGGTTGATCAGAGAAACAGATCGGTCATCAGTTTATTGCCGGGGTTGACAGCGTATTTGCCAAAATCAGTTGTCCCGGTTTCGCGCAATACCGTTTCATCGATAAAGAAATTACCGGTGCAACCGGCCGAAGGCCGCTGCAGTATTTCATAGGCTGCATCGGCCACGATATCGGGGGTGCGGCTGCGTTGTACCAAAAAATCACCGCCCAGCAGGTTATTGACCGCCGCCGTAGCGATGGTCGTTTGCGGCCAGAGTGCGTTCACCGCGATGGAAAACGGCTTCAGCTCTTCCGCCAGCCCCAGCGCCACCATGCTCATACCGTACTTACTCATGGTATAGGCCAGGTGCGGTGCAAACCAGCGTGGGTCCATGTTCAAAGGCGGTGAAAGGTGGAGGATATGGGGATTGGCCCCTGTTTTCAGGTGTGGAATGCAGGCCCGCGACATGAAAAAGGTACCCCTTACATTGATGTCATGCATAAGGTCCCACCGCTTTGGTTCGGTCTGTTCGGTGGTGGTGAGGCTGATGGCGCTGGCGTTGTTTATAAGTATGTCTATGCCACCGAATTGCTCCACCACGCTGCGAACCGCCGCCTCTATGCTGTCTTCATATCGTATATCTACCTGCAAGGGAAGTGTTTCCGGCGCCCCGGCATTGCGGATTTCTGCAGCCGCGCTGTGAATAGTGCCCTCCAGCCGGGGATGCGGCTCCACGGTTTTGGCCGCAATAGCGACTTTTGCGCCCGCAGCGCCCAGTTTCAGGCCGATGGCTTTACCGATTCCGCGGCTTCCGCCGGTAATCAATACCCGTTTATTGGCGAATGGCATAACAATGGGATGTTTTCAGGAAGTTAGCTGCATTATTCCAAAAAAACAGTACGTAATACTACTAAATCACCGGTATTTCATGAAGCCGCCAGATTCAGCAATAGTGCTCTTGCAACGCAATAACCGTTTTATACTTTTGTTATGACGAAAGCAACGAACGAAAATCCAGATCCGCTGAATATCCAAATCCAGGTAAGATCCATATCCACGATATCCAAGCATTCCGAGAAAAACAACCGACCGATCCATCCATCCTGAGAAAAACCAGGCATCCAAATCCGATGAGACCGCTTTCACTGGCTCAACAAAATCCAGCATCCGTTGATCCGTATCCTCTTGAAGACCAGAAATTTGTACCTATTGAATGACTTGTTTGTGTTAGTTCTGAACCGTACAAAAAAATTAGGGCACCGAAAGGTGCCCATTTTTTATGCCCGTCATTTCGGGATATACCTGAGTGTTTTCGTGGGCGGGTTCCGGCGATAACGCAGGAAGAGGATGATCATGTTAAGCTGCTCATTGGAAATTTTGCGCATCACCGCATGGGCCGCCGGGTTAAGCAGCGCTTCGCGCGAATAAAAATCGATCTGGTATTCAGTGAAATTGGGCACGTCGAGCTGTCCCTTGGCATAGATGCCATGGCATTCAGTACAGTTTATCTTATACAATACCTTGCCTTTCTTGAACCGCTGCGCCAGGTCGGGTTGCACCGATTGTGGAATATCGGGCGGAAACGCGTATTCGGTTTTACAGGCGGTAAACCAGGCCAGCGTTATAAAAACAAGTACCGTCAGAACAATATATCTGCGCATGCTGATCGCTTTCTGCTGTATTAATAATCACCGCCCGGCTTACGCTGGTTCAGCGTTTTACGCGAAGAGGCGGGCAGGCTCGACGGTTGCCGTATGGCGGGAATCCTTTCGTCGAGCGAACGCATAAAAGTAAGCAGGGATTGTATTTCGCCGGCGGTCAAATGCAGCGAATCGGTTGCCAGGGTTTGCGACGGCACCGTTAATCCGCG
>JBDHYM010000063.1:0-15117 GCA_039811405.1 Flavihumibacter sp.
GGAACTGGGAAGGCTCCGGCGATGATGAAGGCTCCTGCCATGGCTCGTGCACGCATGTGTGGAATTATGCGCAGGCAATACCGCACCTGTTTCCCCGCCTGGAAAAAACATTGCGTAATACCGAGTTTGCCGAGAACCAGCGGGTCGACGGCCACCAGGTTTTTCGCGCCAACATTCCCATCTCTCCGGCAAAGCACGATTTTCATTCAGCGGCCGACGGCCAGTTGGGTGGTATCATGAAAGTGTACCGCGACTGGCGCATCAATGCAGATACCGCATGGCTGAAAAAGATATACCCGATGGTGAAGCAGAGCATGGACTACTGTATCAAAACCTGGGACCCCCGTCAGATGGGCGTAGTGCAGGAGCCGCACCACAACACCTATGATATTGAGTTCTGGGGGCCCGATGGTATGTGCAGCAGTTTTTACCTGGGCGCGCTGACCGCCATAGTGGCAATGGGCAAGGCGCTGCAGCAGAATGTGACCGCTTATGAGCAACTGTTGAAGAAAGGCGTGAAGTATGTGGAAGGGAAGCTGTTCAACGGCGAATACTTTTTCCAGGAGATACAGTACGAGGGACTGTCGGCGCCCGACCCCTCGAGGGCACAGTCGTTCGGCGGCGACTATTCGCCGGAAGCCATTGCGCTGCTGAAAAAAGAAGGCCCCAAATACCAATATGGAACTGGCTGCCTGAGCGACGGCGTATTGGGCGCCTGGCTCGGAATGGTTGCCGGGCTGCCTGCCTTTCTCGATCAAACCAAGATCGCCAGTCACCTGGTGGCCGTGCATAAGTACAACCTGAAAACAGACCTCAGCCAGCACGATAATCCCCAGCGGCCCGGCTTTGCGCTGGGGCACGACGGCGGGTTGTTATTGTGCTCCTGGCCGAAAGAAGGAAAGCTATCCATTCCGTTTGTGTACAGCGACGAAGTGTGGACGGGCATAGAATACCAGGTTGCTTCCCACCTGATGCTGGTGGGTCATGTGCAGGAAGGGCTCGACATCGTGCGGAACTGCCGCAATCGCTACGACGGCCGCGTTCGGAACCCCTTCAACGAATATGAATGCGGGCATTGGTATGCCCGGGCCCTGTCGAGCTATGGAATGCTGCAGGGGCTTACCGGTTTGCGGTATGATGCGGTCGATAAGACCCTGCATGTGCAGTCGCGTATAGGCGCCTTCGAATGCTTTCTGTCAACAGCCGCCGGCTTTGGAACAGTGCGCTGGAACGGCGGCAAGCCGGTACTGAATGTAGTATCGGGCAGCATACCTGTAGCAAGGTTTGTGGTGGATGGGAAACTGCTACCGGCCTGACGCGGCATACTCATTCGCTATTCCACCCGAAGTTGCACCGCTTCGCTATGGCTGCTGAATTCCGGTGCATACATGCTCTGCGCTTTCGCGATGCCGTTGCTGAACACACCTGCCTGGTTTATAAAAAGCGCATACTCGAATACGTACGTGCCTTTCGGCAGCCGGCTGATGAAGAAATTCATGCTGGCGTCGCGGGGTGCCTGGTAGTAGCCGAGGCCGCCTTGCCACTGGAATCCGCTGAGCGCATCGACCGGCTCCAGGTTGCTCGCCCGCAGGTCTTTCACATGCACGTATTCCATTTCGCGATCCGTCTTCAGCGTGATCCTGATCTTTACCTTGTCGCCCACTTTCAACGGCTGGTCGCCGGTATATTTTTCGAGCACCGGCCCCTTGTCGGTGAGCCGTTCTGCAAATACTTCTTTGTTGAGTGAAAGCGGTGATGCGGCAGCTTCGATCTGGTCCATGTTCTCAAAATACTGCCAGTAGATGGCGCCCCATACCGGCGGTTGTTTACCGGCAGCAGCAGCGTCGGTTACCTGCACTTTGATCTGCCCCATTTCAGGATGCACACCCGTACCCGGAATTTTCTGCTGGTAATAACCGGTGCCGGCTTCCGGGCCCGAAGCCGTTACGGTGGTAACATCGCCCAGTTGCACCGATACTTTCGGAGCGGCCTCCAGCCAGTTGCCGCCCTGCAGCAGGAGTGCATAACAGGCGTCGGCGGTGGCCTTGGTTGACGGCCAGTGGCTGGCCTGCTTGTTTTTCAGCAGCCAGGTTTTGAGGGCGGCCACTTCTTTGCCGTCGGGTTTGACGGTTTGGAAAGCTTCGATCATCATGGCCTGTGTTTCGATGGGCGCCTGCTGCCAGTAATAGGCCGGCGCATTGTCTTTCCAGTACATGCCCATCTCTTCGCTTTCCACAGCCGAGCCCGAAAGCGATTGCAATACCTTCTGTGCGGTGATCTTATCGCCCGTGCGGTGCAGCATAGTTGCGATCATGCCGCGCACCAGGCGGCTTCCCCTGATCCAGTGCTGCTGGCTTTGCTTGCGGAAATAATTGGCAGCGGGTACTGCTGGTCCCTCGATGCCGATTTCAGGGAAATAGCTGCGCATATAGAGATACTGGGCGGCATATTCATTCAGCGCGGGGGCCTGCTCGTTTTTCCGGTCGCGTTTGTCGTAGTCGTCGCGGATGGCCCGGTCAAGATAGGGGATGGCTTCGTTAACGATGGCCGGTATTTCTTTGAGCGTGGCCGGCAACGCACCCATCATCTTCAGCCGGCCGATGCCGGTCAGAATATACTGGGTGATATAACGGTCATCCCTACCGCCTTTGAACCAACTGAAGCCGCCGCTTTCCGTTTGCATTTCTTTCAGTTGGCCGGCGATTTTCTGCGTATTGGCCGACAGCCGCACCAGGTCGAACAGCGCCGCGATTTTTTGCTTTTGCTCCGTTTCGTTTTTGGCGCTTAACACCCAGGGCGTTTCTTCGAGCAGTACCTGTTTCAGCTCCGCATTTTTCTGCAGGTTGCTGATCAGCGCGGCCGTGTCTTTGCCTTTCCAGGTTTCCAGCACCTGCCTGATGGCCGGCATTTTGCTGACAATATGGGCGGCCAGCAGGTTGGCATACAAACGGTTGAATGTTTGTTCGGCGCACTCGTAGGGGTAGTCGGCGAGGTAGGGAAGGGCCTGTACGGCGTACCAGGCAGGGTTGCTGCTGAACTCTACGGTGAGCGACCGGTGGCTCAGGGTTTCACTGTTTTTACTGTTGACCAGGTGCTCGAAAACGATGTTCCTGCTGCCGTTGCCGTTCAGGAAGAAAGGTTTGGTTTCCGTTACCAGCTCGCGGTTGGTCAGCACCGGCAGCGATGCCGATTCACCATCGCTGTAATCGCCCGAACGGGCGATGATGCGCCAGGTCAGCGCCTTATCGTAGAGATACGGAACTTCTACGGGGAACCGTACGGCTTCGCTGCTACCGGGGGCCACGGTGAAATACTGGTTGGGAAAGAAATTACGGAACCAGCCGTCGACCGGGTCGTTGGTGGCGGGATCAATGAGCTGCAGCTCCGCCTGTCCCGTCAGTTCCTTATCGCTCATGTTCACGACCTTGGCAGTGATCTCCATCTTATCACCCTCGCGCAGGAACCGCGGCATATTGGTTTGCACCATCAGCTCTTTCTGCGTAATCACTGTTTGGGTGAGTTGCCCGAAAGCAAGGTCTTTGGTATGCGCCAGTACCTGCCATTTCCAACTGGTGAGCGATTCGGGCATGGTAAAGCTGAACTGGTAGTTACCGGCCGCGTCGGCCAGCAACTGCGGAAAGAAAAAGGCGGTTTCGCGAAAATCGGTGCGTGTGGCGGACGGGTTGCCGCCAGTGGCAGGCGCGTCGGTGGCGGAACCTTTGCCACCCGTTCCTGCTTCCGCGCTGTCTGCCGCTTCTTCGTCTTTGACCTTTTTGGAGACCATTCCTTTGGCCATGTCAACAGTTGGTGCAGCAGGCGCCATCGAGTAGTTTACGACGGCATCATTCAATCGCTCAGATTCACCCAGAACGAGCCCGCCGGCACGTCCTCTCAACATGCGCGACACACCCACGTTCATGTACAGCAGGTTGTCATACTGCTGTTGGGGCACATCGATGTATGCAAGGTCGGGACTGCTGGCTTCGCCGTGTTGCTGACCGAAATTGGCGCCACCTCCCCAATAACGGCTATTGTAATACGAAGGCCAGATACCCGGCGCCGACCACTGGTGAAAGGCAAACTGGTCGAGCGAAGCATCGTACATGCTCGTCAGCATTTCAGCGGCCACCTGTTCACCCTTTTCACCTTTTAGCGTTACCGTCCAGGTTTCATTGCTGCCGGGCTGCAGCTTGTCGCGGAAGCTGGTCACCGACAGCTTTAGCTGCTTGTCATTCCAGGGAACGTTCACCCGGTCGTGGCTTGCATATACGCGGTTGTGCTGCACATACACATGACTCCAGCCCCAGCCGCCACGATCGTTCTCCGTTACCGTATAGCTACGCTTACGGATGCCCGGCTTCACCTGTTCGATCACGAAGCGCGAGGCAAAGGGCAGGTTGTTGTTTTGCGAAGCCGTGGAACGGTTTTCGCGCTGGCTGATCAGCCAGGCATCGGTAGCTGTACCCACCAGCAGTTGTACGTTTTCACCCGGCTTCGCCGTTTCCTTTTCAAGGTAAGTGAAGAGAGCGTTGGGGGCGGGCAATTGCTTGCCGTCGGGATCCAGCAGGTAAAGTGTCTTTTCGGCGCGGATGCTGTCGCCATAACGGTCGAGACCTGTTACCACCAGCCGGTACCACCCGCCGCTGCGGCGGGTCCAACCCAATGCCAGTTGGCCGTCGGCGGTCGATTTGAACGATTGCCTGTGCACCTGTTTCCCGTTGGGCCAGCTAAGCGGATCGGCCTCGGCGCGGTATTCGTCGAGCGGAAAATATTGGAGGAACTGGTTCTCATTGAGCACATACTGGTCGGGCTGCTCCCAGTAACGCTTTCTTACCAGGCGTTGCGGCGCCGATACCGCATATACTTCCAGCTCAAGGGCAGCGGCTTCGAATTGTCCGCCGGCATTGGTGGTGGTGACTTGTATTTTGCGGAGGCTATCGACGGGCAGCAGCGAAGCCAACTGCCCGATGGTTACCTGCAGGGCCTTGTACGAAACGGAAAGGGATCGCTGTGCGCTGCGGGTTTCGCCGTTGAGGTCGGTTACATCCGCCTGTACCTCGTAATCGAATACGGGGTCGGCCGACCGGTCGATCGAAGGATCGGGGATAGCGTTGAATACGATACGGAAACGACCGTTGGCGTCGGTCACCGCCGTGCCGTTAACGATCTCTTCCGATTCTCCACTCACCGGGGGCCAAAAGCGGCGTCCGTAATAGATGACCCTGCTTCTTCGGGTGACCCTATACGTTATATTGGCGTTGCTGATGGCATTGCCTGCATATGCTTTCGCCACGCCTTCCACGGTTATGCTGTCGTTCACCCGGTAGCTGCCGGTAACGGGCAGCATCTCTACCTGGAACCTGGGTCTTTTGTATTCTTCCACGCGGAACCAGGCGCTGCCGCTCCATTCTTTTTGCTGGAGCTGGAAGCCGCCGGTGAGCCCGCTTTCCGGTAGTCTGAAGCTGCCCTGGTAAGAGCCGTAATCGTTTGTTTTGACGGCAACAGAATCGATCACTTCCTGGTTGGCATTAAGCAACCGTACTGTTACCGATTGTGCTGCGTAGGGCCGGCTGCGATCGGTTGTTTCGCGAAGCACGGCAATGCCTTTAAAATGTACGAGCTGTCCCGGGCGATAGATGGCCCGGTCGAGAAAGAACCAGGTTTGCGCCCGGTCGCGTTCGGCGGCCGGCGGCTGGTCGGGCCGGTACTGGTAGTGATACACCATCTCGTCGAGCGCCAGCCGGTCGTCGTGGTAATTCACGTCGAGCAAAACGCTGCTGTTATCATTCAGCGACAGGTTCACATAGCCCTGTTCGTTGGCAATGAACCGCTCGCCTTTCACCAGTTGGTATTGCCGGCTGTCGCGGTCGTATTTTTCTTTCCAGGTCTGGATGGCTGCCCTGGGCAGGGGCTGCCCCGTATTGCGGTCAACAATAAAATAATCGGTATCGCGGTTGATATAGCTGATGTTGGAAACATGCAGCACCATCGCCGCCATATAACTTTTTTGCAACTGAAAACTATTGTTGTTGCTGGCGACCAGGATGTATTCGCCCACCGGCAGGCCGTCTATTTTTATTTCGGCGCTGTGCCCTTTATAATCGGCAGGGAGGGGCAGGGGCTGCTGCCATTCGCGGATGGTTTTTGCCCGCGCGATCTGGTTCCATCCTTTTTCCTGGAACAGTTCGCGGCCGCGGCGCAAACTGTTGCGCAGCGCTTCGGTCATCGGATAGATACGCCAATACGTCCGGTCGATATTGGTGTAGCTGACCAGCGCGCGGAAAGGCTGCTGCGGCAGGTTCACTTTTTCGGTGGTGATGGTCAGCGCGGGGCTTTCCAATCGGGTCAGCAGGTTGGCCGCCTCTGCCCTGGTATGCGGGTCGTGGCTGTCGCGGATGGATCGCAGCAGCGTTACCGCCTTTACCCGGTCTTGCGGCGCATCGTCTTCATACGACAATGCCAGCAGGTAAACAGACCGGTCTGCATACCGGGGATGCGCCGCCGGCAGGCCCGCCAGCGCTTCGCGGTAAAGTATATTTTTATTGCTGAACACCGCGTTATCGTGTACGAATGCCAGCCGGTCGAGGTCGGCTGTTACCAGCGCGGCTTCATTGCCTGTGCGCTGGTGAAAGCGCAGCAACGACTGGAAGATACGCAACGCGGTAAGGTGGTTGTGTGTATTGTCGGCATGGTCCAGCGGCAGCACCATAAAGCGACTGGCCGGTGCCAGCGCCGCGGGATCGCTGATACGGAAACGCTGCGCCGAAACGATGGCTTCTTCGGGCTCCTGTTTGAAATAATCCAGCGCATGCCAGGCGATGAGGTCGTAAGCCGTGGGCCGGATATTGCCTGTATTGCCTTTGACCACCATAGCTGCGATCGAGGCGGCAGGCGTTGATTGCAGCAGGGCGCTGTCTGCCAGGGCCGCGCGATAAGCGGCACCTATCTCGCGGTGGAAGTCAGCAGCCGACCAGGTAGTGATATCGCCCTGCGATCCGCCGGCCACTGTGGTGCGGTCGTACAGGTTCCAGCGGTGGCTGTTATAATACTGATGAAGGTTATCTCCCAGCAGGCAATAATACAGCGCCTGCTGTACGCCTTTGCTTCTCCGGATGGCTGCCTGCAGTTGTACGATGGCCGAGGTATCGCTGCCTTCCTCCACACTGGCTTCGAGCTGGAGGCGGTACAACATGGCTTTGACTTCCTGGTCGGCCAGTCCGGCTTTACCGGCCGCTGCCTGCAACGCCCTTACTTCGGTCAGCGCCGTTTTCAGCTTGCCCTCTTTGGCAACAAGGGTGTCTATTTTCTGCCACCATTTGGCGTAGTCGGTTTTATTCATGGTCTGTGCAAAGGCATTGCCGGTGAGTAATAAAAGAAATATCCAGAGGAAGCGCATTGAGCTCATTTTCATACAATTTATAGAAAACTACCAGAGGGATGCAATTCCAGCAGAGATTACACAAGACCGTAACAATAAAAAAGGGAGCGAACTGCTCCCTTTTCAAACAAAGTTATTTTACGTATGCCTATTTTTTGTGTGCGCCGGCTTTGGTTTTTGTTCCGTTCACTTTCACGCCGGGCGGGTATCCGGCTTTTTCAAAAAAAGCAATGGCTGCCAGTCTCTTTTTTACGAAGACAGGATCGTTGTCATAACGCTCTTTTTCAGACAAAACAGGTTTGCCTGATTTGTTTTTAGAATTTCTTTGTGCCATATCACTAATTTAATCTTTTTTCTACAGAAAATGCCATATAATTTACTCCTTTCCTGAAATCCTCCCAGTCTCCGTGAATATACCCAAGCACTTTAAACCTTGGCGCTATAAGCCGCCAGTTTCGTGCCAAACTCATCTGGTACCAGCGCGTTCTTTTGGCATCGCTGCCTTGTATTGATATGGTTACTCCCGGTTGCTTCTCCATGAAATGCAGGATGATACTTGCGACGGTTAGAAGTACCTGGTCTGCATCTCCGTTATTAGTGGTAACCGAATCGGAAACCCTGCCGGTTTGCTGATCCAGATCCACCAAACTTACATTAAACAGATTGCTGTCAATCCGGTCGAATTTGACGATCTTCCTGACAATGCCCTTTGTTCCAACACTGTCAAAAACATATACATCGGCCGATCTCTTGTATTGAAATGTATAGCCACCAAGCATTTCACAATATTCGTATTGCCTTTGCTGGCAGAAAACCGTGAAATCACCCGATTCTTTTGTAAGGACGCTTACTACTTCGCTCCGGCTGTATCAAAAATCAAAAAACAGGCTTTGAGGGTTACTAAACACCAACTATCTCCGGCGGAATCAGAATAAAAAAAGCCACCTCGGTTTGAGAGGCGGCTTTATATAAAACATTCAATCAAATCACTTCTTCATCACCTCCGCCATGCGCTTGCCGATCTCGGCCGGGCTTTGCACCACATGAATACCACATTCAGCCATGATCTTCATTTTGGCAGCGGCGGTGTCGTCAGCGCCACCGATAATAGCACCGGCGTGGCCCATACGGCGGCCGGGAGGCGCTGTTTGTCCGGCGATGAACCCTACCACCGGCTTGGTGCCATGTTCCTTCACCCAGCGGGCAGCTTCGGCTTCCATACCGCCGCCGATTTCGCCGATCATTACAATGGCGTCTGTTTCGGGATCTTTCATCAGCAATTCCACCGCCTCGCGGGTAGTGGTGCCGATAATCGGGTCACCGCCGATACCGATGGCGGTGGTGACGCCCAGCCCGGCTTTCGCCAGTTGGTCGGCCGCCTCGTAAGTGAGGGTGCCGCTCTTCGATACGATACCGATGCGGCCTTTATGGAAGATCATGCCGGGCATGATGCCTACTTTACATTCGCCGGCGGTGATCACCCCGGGGCAGTTGGGCCCGATCAGCCGGGTATTTTTTCCCTGCAGGAAGTTTTTGGCTTTCACCATATCCTGTACCGGGATGCCTTCCGTAATACAAACCACGAGTGCAATACCGGCATCGGCCGCTTCCATCACCGCATCTGCCGCAAAGGCAGGGGGTACAAAAATGATCGACACATTGGCGCCGGTCGCTTTCACGGCGTCGGCCACGGTATTGAAAACCGGGCGCTCCAGGTGGCTGCTGCCCCCTTTGCCGGGCGTTACGCCGCCTACGACGTTAGAACCATATTCGATCATCTGTGTGGCATGGAAAGTGCCTTCGGTACCGGTGAATCCCTGTACTATGATCCTGGAATCCTTATTAACTAAAACACTCATATGATTTGTTTTGGAATCGGGGCAAAACTAAGGGAATTATTTGATCAGGTCGTCCATATTTCGGTTGTTATCGATCTTGCCGGTCTGTTCCAGCATCCGCATGTCTTTGGCGTCGCGTAGAAACTCGGAGGCGAAGATGAAGTCGTTCAGCCGCTGGTTCTTGCTGAAGATGATTTGTTTATTGGTGCCTTCCCATTCTTTTTCGCCCTGGTACATGTAAATGATCTTGTCGCCGATCTCCATAACGCTGTTCATGTCGTGGGTGTTGATCACCGTGGTGATCTTATACTCGTCGGTCAGTTCTTTGATGAGTTTATCGATCACCAGCGAGGTCTGGGGGTCGAGCCCGCTGTTCGGTTCATCGCAAAACAGGTATTTCGGGTTCAGCACAATGGCCCGGGCGATGCCGACGCGTTTTTTCATGCCGCCGCTGATCTCGGACGGGAATTTCCGGTGCGCGTCTTTCAGCGCCACCCGTTCCAGCACCTCATTCACTCTTTTCTTTTTTTCAGCCAGCGTCCAGTTGGTGAACATATTCAGCGGAAATTGCACATTCTGCTCTACCGTCTGGCTATCGAACAGCGCCGAGCCCTGGAACAGCATGCCGATCTCTTTCCGGATCTCTTTTCGCCGGTCGTCGCTCATATCGGTAAATTCTTCGCCGTGGTAAAATATCTGCCCGCTGTCGGGCCTGAACAAGCCCACCAGGCATTTCATGAACACCGTTTTCCCGCTGCCCGACGACCCGATGATGAGGTTGCACTTGCCTTCTTCCATCACGGCCGATACATCTTTCAGCACCAGCTTGTCGCCGAACCCTTTTTTCAGGTGTTTAACTTCGATCATGAGATAAGTTTGAGGTTTGAGGTTTGAGGTTTGAAGAGTTCAAACTTCAAACCTCAAACCTCAAACAATTAAAGCAGTATTGCCGCCAGCAAATAATCCGAAAACAATATCAGTACACAGCTCACCACTACCGATTTTGTGCTGGCCCGGCCGATCTCGAGTGCGCCGCCCTCTACATAATAGCCGTAAAAGGCTGGTACGCTGCTGATGATAAAGGCAAATACGTAGGCTTTTATCAGCATGAAATAGACGTTAAAGGGCTGGAAACTGCCCAGCAGCCCGCGGTGAAAATCGTTCGACGACAAAATGCCCGAGGCATTACCGGCGATCCATCCGCCCCAGATGCCCAGTCCCGCGCTTACTACGATCAGCAGGGGGATCACCAGCAGTGCAGCCACGATCTTCGGCGCTATCAGGTAGGTTTTGGAATTGATGCCCATGATCTCCAGCGCATCGATCTGCTCGCTTACGCGCATATTGCCGAGCTCGCTGGCAATGCGGCTGCCCACTACGCCGGCCAGTACAATACACACCAGGGTAGGAGCAAATTCGAGTAATACGGTATCGCGCACGATCTGGGCGATGGTTGATTTGGGAATCACGGGGCTTACCATCTGGTAAGCGGTTTGCAGCGTGGAAACGGCGCCCATGAAAACAGAAATGATGACCACGATGCCCGCAGACCCGATACCGATGTCGTTGCACTGGTGCATGAACTCCTTCCAGTACACGTGCCGGTTTTCCGGTTTCGAAAACATGCCTTTCAGCATGAGCAGGTAGCGGCCGAATTCTGTTATAAATTTCATATTGTTCGCCTTCGTCACAAATTACATATCGCGCGATACGTTCCTGAATTTTTTCCACCAGGGGCTTTTCTCCACAATGGCTTTGGTCGAGGCCTCGCCGCATTTGATCTGCGCATCTATCACTGCCACCAGCGCCATATTGAATATGCTGCGCACACTGCTGCCCAGTTGAAGAATGTGCACCGGCTTGTTGATGCCCAGTAAAATGGGACCGATGGCATCGGCGCCGCCCACCTCCTTTAATAAATTATAGGCCACGTTGCCCGCCGCCAGGTTGGGGAAGATCAGGGTGTTCACATCCTGGTCTACCAGCTCGCTGAACGGATAGCTTTCGCGCATGATCTTTTTGTTAAAAGCAATATTGGCCTGCATTTCACCGTCTACCACCAGCGACGGGTCCCGCTCTTTTACCAGCCGGCGTGCCTCGGCCACCAGCCTGGCTTCGGGCGAGGCGCTGCTGCCGAAGTTCGAATAGCTCAGCATCGCGATCCTCGGAACGAGGTTGAAATTCCGCACTTCTTTCGCGGCCATCAGCGTAATCTCTGCCAGTTCGGCGGCGGTGGGGTTGAAGTTGATGGTGGTATCGGCCATGAACAGCGGCCCTTTCTTGGTCATCAGCAGGTACATGCCCGCGATCTTTTTAACGCCTTCGTCCACGCCGATCACCTGCAGGGCCGGGCGGATGGTTTCGTCGTAGTTGCGGGTCAGTCCCGAGATCATCGCATCGGCGTCGCCGGTTTCCACCATCATGCAGCCATAATAGTTGCGGTCGCGCATCATCTTATGCGCTTCATAATGATTGATGCCCTTGCGCTGCCGTTTGCGGAAGAATATTTCGCCGTATTGTTTTCGTTTCTCTTCCTGGTCGTCGCTGCGCGGATCGATGATGGGCAGCCCTTCGAGATCGATCTTGTTTTCGGCGGCGATGCGGCGTATCTTTTTTTCATCGCCTAACAGGATGGGATAAGCGATGCCTTCGTCGAAAGCGATGGTGGCCGACTTCAATATCTTGAGGTTGTCGGCTTCGGCGAAAACGAGCCGCTTAGGATCGCGGCGGGCCTTGCTGCCAATAACACGCATCAGTTGGTTGTCGATGCCCAGGCGGTTGTTGAGCTCCAGGCGGTAGGCATCCCAATCGGTAATGGAGGCCGTCGCCACGCCGCTCTCCATCGCTGCCCTGGCCACGGCAGGCGCCACGGCTTCGAGCAAACGTGGATCAAGTGGCTTGGGAATGATATAGTCGGGACCGAAAACGATGTTCTTTTCGTTGTAGGCGAGGTTGACAATATCGGGCACAGGGCTTTTGGCCAGGTCGGCCAGCGCCCGCACGGCCGCCAGCTTCATCGCTTCGTTGATCTGCCGGGCCCGCACATCGAGCGCACCCCTGAATATATATGGAAAGCCCAGCACGTTGTTTACCTGGTTGGGATAATCGCTGCGGCCGGTGGCCATGATAATGTCTTTGCGCGCGGCAACCGCTGTATCGTATTCTATTTCAGGATCGGGATTGGCCATTGCGAATACGATCGGGTTTTTGGCCATCGACTGCACCATTTCGGTGGTGACCACATTGCCCACGCTCAACCCCAGGAAAACATCGGCGCCTGCCATTGCTTTGGTCAGATCCCAGTCGTTGCTTTCTACGGCAAACGGCAGCTTGTCTTCGTCGAGATCGGTGCGCCCGCGATGCAGCACGCCGTCTTTATCGAACATGATGAAGTTTTCGGGATTGGCGCCCAGGCTTACGTACAGCTTTACGCAGGCCATGGCGGCGGCGCCGGCGCCGTTAATCACGAAACGGGCCTGATCGATCTTTTTCTTCTGCAGCTCCAGCGCATTCAGCATGGCGGCCGAACTGATGATGGCCGTGCCGTGCTGGTCGTCGTGCATCACCGGGATGTTCAACTGGCTCTTCAGCGCACGCTCGATATAAAAGCATTCGGGCGCTTTGATGTCTTCGAGGTTGATACCTCCGAAAGTGGGTTCGAGCGATTTCACGATCTCGACAAACTTCTGGGGGTCTTTTTCGGCGATCTCTATGTCGAAAACATCTATATCGGCAAATATTTTGAACAGTACGCCCTTTCCTTCCATCACCGGTTTGGCGGCTTCGGGGCCAATATCGCCCAGCCCGAGCACCGCAGTACCGTTGCTGATCACGGCTACGAGGTTGCCTTTGGCGGTGTATTTATAGGCGTTGTCGGGATTTGCCTTGATTTCATTGCAGGGATCGGCTACTCCGGGGCTGTAGGCCAGCGACAGGTCCCGTTGGGTCTTTGCTTCTTTGGTCGGGTTTACCTCGATTTTGCCAGGCCTTCCTTTGGCATGGTATTCAAGCGCTTCCGATTTCCTGGATGCTTTGTTCATGGCGCCAAATTTAGCGGAAAAAAATATGCGCGCCGTGCCCTCAGGCCGTTGACCCGAACAATGCCATCAGCCCGATGCCGGTTTCGATGGCTCGTTCGTCGATGTTAAAGGTGGGGGTATGTACACCCGATACGATACCGGCGGCTGCATTCATGACGCCCAGCCGGTAAAAGCAGCCCGGAATTTTTTGGGAATAGTAGCCGAAGTCTTCGGCGCCCATCCGCAATTCGGTTTCTTCCACCTGGCCGGCCCCCATATAATCAACGGCCAGCGCCCGGGCGCGAACATCCAGCGTCTCATTATTATATACCGTGGGATAACCTACGTCAATGTGCAGGTCGACCTCCGCGCCCATGCCATGCGTTACGCCCTCCACCAGCCGGCGGATCAGCGTATGGGCTTTGAAACGCCATTCTTCGTTCATGGCCCGGAACGTACCCATCATCTTCACTTCGGCGGGGATGACATTGGTGGTATGACCGCCCTGGATCGAGGTGATCGACAACACCGAGGGCTGGAAGGGATCGCGCTGGCGGCTGGTCACCTGCTGCAGCGCCACCACGATATGCGACGCCACCAGCAGGGTATCGACGGTGGAATGCGGCGCCGCCGCGTGGCCGCCCTTGCCCCTGACGGTAATATACAATTCATCGGCGCTGGCCATGACCATACCGCCCCTGAAGCTCACTTTGCCGACGGGCAACTGCGGATGCACATGCAACCCGAAAATAGCCGAGGGCCGGGGATTCTCCAGCACGCCATCCCTTATCATCAGGCTGGCGCCGCCGGGGTTTTTTTCTTCACCGGGCTGGAAGATCAGCTTCACGGTGCCCGTCCATTCTTTTCTTGTTTCGGTTAGGATCTTTGCGGCGCCCAGCAGGCAACTGGTATGCACATCGTGCCCGCAGGCATGCATGATGCCCGGCCGGGTTGACTTATAAGGAACGTCGTTCGCTTCTTCGATCGGCAGGGCATCCATGTCGGCGCGCAACGCCACTACCCGGGCCGAAGGGTTGACGCCTTCAATAATACCCACCACACCTGTTTCGGCCATTACGGAAAAAGGGATACCCATGTCCGTTAGCTGGCGCTGTACGAAAGCGCTGGTCTCATATTCCTGGTAGCTCAGCTCGGGATGGGCGTGCAGGTGCCGCCGGATGTCGATGAATTGCGGCGCGTATAACGCCGCCAGTGCTTTGATGCGTTGCAGCAAGATCATCCGGCAAAGATAATGGCTAGTCCTGATCCTGGCTTTTATCGGGATTGGTCTCTATGGTATCGTTTACGATATAGATATTCTGGGGGAAGTCTTTGGCCAGCTTTTTCTGGTACGCTTCTGCCTCTTTCCGGGTCAGGAAATTACCGACGCGCAGGCGGAAATAGGGCGACTGGTACAGCAGGTAGGCTTTCAGCTCGGGGTATTTTTGATATACTTTTGTTTTGGTCTCTATGGCCAGCGCGCGATCGGTGGTATTCACCACCTGTATCCGGAAGCCGGGCACATTGCTGCGCGCTTCGCGGGTGGTATACTCATTGATCTCCACCTGTTTGGCGATAAGCTGGTCGAGGCGCGGGTCTTTTTTGACCGTTACCGAATTGGTATCTGCCTGGCCATACAGGGCCAGCGTCATAAAGAAAGCAGGGACAAGTAAAAAAAGCTTCATCATTTTCTTCCGTTCAAATATCCCGCCAGTTTTAGTAATCGCTTTTATCGGAGGGTGGCGCACCGCTGATAACAGCGATGCTGGCGCTGCAACCCAGGCGGCTGGCGCCCGCGTCCACCAGCGCTTTGGCAAAAGCATAATCCCTGATGCCCCCCGAAGCCTTGATCTTTACCGTGTCGGGCAGGTGTTTTTTCATC
>JBDHYM010000064.1:0-15048 GCA_039811405.1 Flavihumibacter sp.
GGCTCCAGGTCAAACAGCACACCGTCTTTTGCCTTGAGCACCTGTATATGGGCCAGCGCTTTTTGCAGGGTTTCCTTGTTAACGTTCACCACCTGGTGCGCATCGTTCTGTTCATACGCACGGAAGAGAAGGGCTTTGGCGGCGAATGCATGGGCGGCGTAAGAGGTGGGCCTTCCTTTCTCGGCCTGGGTTTCGGGCAACGCACCGGCGGCTGCTTCAAAATCAGCGATGATCTTATCCCAAAGCCCGAGATCGTTGGTCATTCCGTCAGGCCGGTTGGAGATGCCTTCTACCACGGCGGCGTCGGTCGGAACGGATTCATCGATCCAGGGAATGTATTTCCAGCGCAGCTTGGCGCCGAGATAGATCCAGCCGCGCAGGAACCGCATCTCGGCAATGCGATGGTCCTTTTCGGGATAGGTTGCAACGTCTGCCTGGCTGAGCAGCGAAAGGGCGGTATTGGTACGGCTGATACCAACATACCCAAGGTACCAGGGCCCATCGTTGTTACCGATATTGGGCGTTACGGCGGTGAATACCTCCATTTCGTACCAGGGCGTCTGGTCGTTCAGTCCGCCGCCGCCTTTATAAGCGTCGTCCGAGCGAACGCTTTGGATCCACGGGTTGTGCGTGGTGCCGAAGCCAAGCCCCGGCATAAGCGAATAGGCTGCAATCACAAAATTGTCGAGCTGGTCTTTTACCTGCGATTCGGAGAGAACCGCCTTGGGCTCCACTTCCAGTATCTTGCTGCAGGCCGCCGACCCGAGCAGCATGCCGGCAGCCAGGATGATAATATTAACACGTTTCATTACGGATGCTTTAGAAGGTTACGTTTACGCCGAAATAGGCATTGAACGGCAAAGGATAATTGAAGCCTGTTTCCGGATCGAGGCCGGTGAACTTATCATCGCCCCAGGTTTTGTATATCCTGAGCAGGTTCTGGCCGGATATATACAGGCGGCAATTACTCATTCCCCAGCGGCTGGTCATGGTATGCGGCAACGTGTAACCAAGATCAACCGTTCTCAGCTTCAGGTAAGAACCGTTCTCGATATAATAGGTCGACATCCTTTTCTCGCCGTTGGCGTCGCGGCGCGACAACGCGGGTATGGTGGAGTTGGGATTATTGGGCGACCAGGCATCGAGTATGCGCTTGGGGTGATTGCGGTCGTTCTGCACCGCGATGTTCCAGAAATCGCTCAGCTCTTTCCAGTTGTTGTATATCTCGTTGCCGAAAACACCCTGGAAGAAAACAGTGATGTCGAAATTCTTATAACGCGCTTCGAAATTCAGGCCGGCCATCAGATCGGGATCGCTTACGCCGATCCAGGTACGATCGTATATCTCGTTGATCACGCCGTCGCCGTCAAGGTCTTTGTACCGGATCCGGCCCAGGCCCTTGCCCTGCTGGATAGCGGAGTTGTCGACTTCCTCCTGCGTGCGGAACAATCCGTCGGCTACCAGTCCGTAGTAAGAATTGCGCGGGCGGCCTTCGATATAGTCGAGCAGGCCATTGCCTCCGTACGCATATTTTACGTTGTCAGGCACCTTGCCCACCCGGTTGCGGTAGCCGGAGAAATTGGCGCTGACGGTGTATGAGAAATCGCGTTTCGATTCGCCCCAGCTCAGCAACAGCTCGAAGCCTTTATTGGTCATGTCGGCGGCATTGATCCAGCGATAGCCGCCTTCGCCGAGCGCGGCTATATACGGCGGCTCGAACAACATGCCGGTGGTTTTCTTATCGAAGTAATCGAACGAACCACGAAAGCGGTTGTTCAGGAGGCTGAAATCGACGCCGAGGTTCAACTGGGTGGTCGTTTCCCATTTCAGGTCGGGATTACCCAGGCTGGCACGACGATAACCGGAGGGTATATCGGTCGACGAACCGTTGATGGGATAAGAAGTGCCGCCCAGATCGGTTACATAAATATTCACCAGCTTGCCGGCGCTCAGGGGGGCGGAGTTGCCGTTTTGTCCCCAACTGGCACGCAGCTTCAGGTCGCTTACCAGGTTTTGCGCCTCCATGAATTTCTCGTCGCTGATTCGCCAGCCGGCGGAAATTGCGGGGAAGGTACCATAACGGTTGTTGACGCCGAATACAGAGGCGCCGTCGCGGCGCAGGGTAAGGCTCAGCAGGTATTTACCCGCGAAGTCATAGTTGATCTTCCCGAAATAAGAGAAAAGGGTTCTTTCATCACCGCCGCCGTTGATACTATAGGTGGTGCTCGAGGTGGTTGCATTCAGGTAGCCGTAATCGCGGTTCTCGAGCAGCACGTTCTGGCGGAAAGCGTTCAGGTCTTCGGCAATAAAAGAATATGATTCGGTGCCCGCCAGCGCATCTACCTTATGCTTGCCCAGGTGAAGATTGTAGGTAAGGGTATTGGTCCAGGTGCGGCCGAGGTTCTGCCAGGTATTCTGCCGCACACCATTGATATCACTGCGTTTGCCACCGGCTTCCGCCCATTTTTTGGTAATGACCCGCTCGTACCACATGCTGTAATCAACGCCGTACTGGGTGCGCAAGGCAAGGTTGTCGAGTATCTTGAGGTTAGCATAGGCCGACCCCAGCACTTTCATAAAGTTGGGTACATTATCAGCATTCAGGCGAAGGTCGCGGATGGGGTTGTTGTAATCGTCCATACCCAGGGGCATGGCTACGCCGCCCCAGCCGCCGTTGTTGTCATACACAGGAATATTCGGGGGCATGATGAGAAAACCATAGGTATAATTCACATCGCGCATGCGCAGGTTGGTGATCGTAAGGTTCTCACCAATGGTGAGGCGGCCCTTCGCAACCTGGTATTCGTTGTTGAAGCGGGCAGCCAGCCGGCGGAAGAACGAAGTGATCTGTGTGCCCTGGTTGTTGTAATAGTTGAGCGAGAACAGCGAAGTGAGCCGTTCGTTGCCGCCCTGCAAGGTGATCTGGTGATTTTGCTGCAGGCCGGTACGGGTACCCTCTTTGAACCAGTTGGTGTTTGAATAGGGCATGGTCTTTTCAGCATTCAGCCATTCGGGGCCGGTTACGCTGTGCAGCTCGGGCACATTGTTGTGGTCGTAGCCCCAGTCGTAATTATAATAACGGATGCCGGCCGGGTCGTTGCCGTCATTGACAGTGGCCTGCCACAATGCGCGGCCATACTCATCGGCATTCAGCATCTCGGGCATGTGCTGCATACGCGACATGCCCACATAGCCGTCGTAGGTGACCCTGATATCGCCGCGTTTCCCCTTTTTGGTGGTGATGAGGATAACACCGCCTGCGGCCCGTGATCCGTAGATAGACGCAGATGCCGCATCTTTCAGCACCTGGATCGATTCGATGTCGTTGGGATTGATATCGCGCAGGTTGATGGTGATCGGCTGGCCGTCGAGTACGATCAGGGGTGGTGAAGAGTTGAACGAGGTAATACCCCTGATCTGTATGCCTACCCCTTCGGCGGGATTACCGTCGGTGGTGATCATCATGCCGGGCACCTTTCCCTGCAGGGAGCGCAGCACATTGGCGCTGGGGTTTTTGATGAAGTCGTTGCGGGTGATCACCGATACAGCACCTGTCAGGTCGGCCTTCCGCTGGTTCATATACCCGGTCGACACCACCACGGCATCGAGGGTTTTGGCATCGTCCTGCAAGGTGATCGTATAGTCGTTGCTCGCGGTGACAGACACTTCTTTTTTGTCTTTACCAGCGTATGTGAAGACAAGCGTGTTGGCCCCGTCGGGTAGCTGGAGAATAAATTTTCCGTTGGCATCGGTAAGGGCACTGGCCGTTCTGTTTTTGACCGTTACTGTTACGCCGGGCAGTCTTTCGCCGCTGGCGTCGGTTACCACACCGGTAAGGGTCCTGTTCTGCGCAAACACCCCTTGAAAGCTAAGCAGCAGGAGCAGTAGCAGTCTCCCGGAAAGGGAGCAATGTTTTTTCATACAGCATGTTGGTTTGGTGAATCGTTATGGTTGGTAAATGAGTGCAATGGCTGCAAGCGAGCAGCGGGTACTTCAGGGCGGCCAATGGCAAAGCCGTAGATATAGCGGTAAAGAGGCGTTTTTTGTCGTCATTAGCTTTATCGTTTAAGCAAAAAATCAACCCAATATTCACTTGTTTCTTCCCGGTGCTAAGATAGCTTAAACGTTTAATTGATCAAAAAAATTTTATACACCGGCTTGTTCATTGATTTTCAGGGAGTGTTTTGTTAAATCGATTAAGCTGTCGGTTGGCCGGTCATCGTCCTATATTGCAGCATGGATGCCGACACCCTTATTGTTGGCCAGGGGCTTTGCGGCACCTGGCTCAGTTTCTGGCTGCAGCAGGCGGGCCACTCCTTCCTGGTAATAGACGCCTTCGCCGAAAACAGCGCTTCACAGGTCGCTTCGGGGGTCATCAACCCGGTGACCGGCCGCGTGCTGGCCAAGACCTGGATGGCCGACAACCTCCTGCCCTTTGCTCGCGACGCCTATCGTCGCCTGGGCAACGTGTTGGGCGTACAGGCTGCCACCGAAACCGACATATTGCACTGCTTTCCCAGCAGGCAGATGCAGGAAACTTTTGCACGGAAGCAACCGGAACTTCCCGCCTATCTCCATCCCGCCACCGGTACCGATCGCTGGAATGATTATTTCTACCAGGAACACGGCTGGGGCGTCATCGGGCCGGCCCTGCTGCTGCAACCCGGCACCCTGCTGCAGCACTGGCGGCAATACTTGCTGGCCGAAAACCGCCTCCTGCCTGAAGTGTTCGACGAGCAGGCACTCGTCATGAACGACGACTATGTTCGCTACAGGAACGTCATCGCCCGGCGCATCATCTTCTGCGATGGCATTTCAGCCATGGATCGCCCCTATTTCAACCGGTTGCCTTTCTCTCCCAACAAAGGGGAAGCGTTGCTCCTGGAAGTGGAGACATTACCGGCGGAACGCATTTACAAAAAAGGCATCAGCCTGGTGCCTTTCCGGCACATCCACGGGTCGGACAGCGACCGTTATTTCTGGGCAGGCTCCACTTACGAAAACAGATTTGCCGATCCGTGGCCAACGGCATTGTTCCGGGAACGCACCGAGATGCAACTGAAGCAGTGGCTGAAAATGCCGTTCCGGGTACTCGACCAGGTAGCGGCCGTTCGTCCTGCGACCGTAGAGCGCCGGCCCTTTGTCGGTATGCATCCGTGGTTTCCCTGCGTCGGCCTGCTGAATGGCATGGGCACCAAGGGATGTTCACTGGCGCCCTGGTTCGGCCGGCAACTGGCCGATCATATTCTACACGGAGAGTCCATACAGCCCGAGGCGTCGCTGGCGCGTTTCAGCCGACTGCTCCAGCCTTGAAAATTCGCTACATTCGCCAGGCAAGCAAACAAATGGAAAAATCGATGTACGTTATACCAGCCAGGTACCGGCGCACGGAAAACCTGCATATTGTTTTATGGCTGGTGAAAGACATGTGCTGGGCCATGCTGTGGAAGCCCCTTGGACTGTTTATGATCATTCCCACGGTATCGGTGGCAGTACTCATCACCTGGCAAACACGGCGCCTGCGGGCCGAGCTGTACCACAATCTTGCCGTGCTGTGCTGGATCGTCGCCAACTGCTACTGGATGATCACCGAATTTCTCAACCTGCCTGATAACACACGGTATTATGCGGCCATTCCCTTCGGCGCCGGTATGGCCATCATTGCCGTTTACTATCTTTTCATGTACCGGGCCGATCGCGAAAAGCAACTGGCTGTTTGAAGCCCTACGGGCGCCGGGAGTCCGGCCACCTGCTCCTTGTGCTTATTTATGCGGCGGTGCTTTTACGGAGAACGATATAGGGGTCCTGGCGCAGTAGTTTAACCATCGCGTCGTACAGATCGGGCAGCTCGTGCTGCAAGCGACCGGGGTTCTCGAAAAAGAACTCCACGCTCACCGCCCAGAACTCGTGGTAGTTGCTGGCGGCATAATCGCCCAAAAGGGTTTTCCTGCCACGCTGCATGTCCTGGAAAATAGGCCGGGCCACTTTTGAATACTGGTGAAATTCTTTTTTGAAATGTTTGTCCTCGTCTGTCTTGGTGATGAAATTCACATAAGCCAGCGCATGCGCCATTTCATGCAGGCCCACATTGCTGCTGTCTTCCGAGCTGCGAACACCCTGCAGAAAATTATCCCACGACAGGTAAATGCCTGAGCTGTCCACATGCCCCATAAACGGCAGCGAATAAAAGCCGTAGTGGTAGTCATGCTGCAGCACATAGATATCACGGAAGTAATTGAGCGAAAAATTTTCCAGTCCCAGGGTAAGCTGGGCTGCGGTGGCGCTGATCAGGATCGGCATCTCGTCGGTCTTGGCTACACCGACATAATGAAACTTCTTCGAACGGAAGAACAAATAGGCGCGAAAAAGCCATTTGTGCTGCAGTTCGTGGTCGAGCCGGTTAAAATAGCTAATGTTGGAAGAAATGATCGAGCAGAAATAGGTTTCATGCTGCTCGAACCCCTTTCTGCGACGATAAAGGAGGTACGTCTGCAGGCGGTTCTGCAGGGCATCGAATGCAAAAATGACGCCAAATACCAGCAAACAAATAAATACGATTTCCATAAGGGACGCTTTGATGGTAAGAAAATCGAGCTTTGTTAAGCTGGTTAGACACAGTTATGGATGTGCAGGTCTTCGCAGAGGAGATTGTACGGATTACACGAAAACAAAGGTATCTGTCTGTAAGATAATACCGCTTTTCGGTGTTTTAAAGCATTTTAGCATTTCATTCGTCTAAAAAGTAGATTTACGAAGTGTTTACCCGTCGGGTGGCACCCGACGGGTGCGACCCGACGGGTAAATAGTACTACCTTTGCACACCAAATAAATAGTGAAAAATCACCATGTACAGAACGCATACCTGTGGAGAATTGAACGCCAGTCATATCGGCCGTGAAGTAACCCTGGCCGGATGGGTGCAGACCGTGAGAAAAATCAGCAGCAGCCTAAGCTTTGTCGACCTGCGCGACCGCTACGGCATCACGCAGTTGCTGATCGGCGAAGGTCTGGCGGCCCAACTGTCTCATGACCCCCTCGGCCGCGAATACGTAGTACAGGCTACCGGCAAAGTGATAGAGAGAACCAATAAAAACCCCCAGCTCGCCACCGGCGATATCGAGATTGAAGTAAGTCGCTATACCATTCTTAACAAGTCTGTTACGCCACCTTTCACCATACAGGACGACACCGATGGCGGTGACGACCTGCGCATGAAATTCCGCTACCTCGACCTGCGCCGCCAGGCAATACGAAAGAACCTGGAGCTGCGCTATGCCGTAAACCGTTCCGCCCGCAACTATCTCCATGAAAACCATTTCATGGATATTGAAACCCCTTTCCTGATCAAAAGCACGCCCGAAGGCGCCCGCGATTTCGTGGTGCCCAGCCGCATGAACGGCGGACAGTTCTATGCCCTGCCGCAAAGTCCGCAGACCTTCAAGCAACTGCTGATGGTGAGCGGCTACGACCGGTATTACCAGATCGTAAAATGCTTCCGCGACGAAGACCTGCGGGCCGACCGCCAGCCCGAGTTTACGCAGATCGACTGCGAGATGAGCTTTGTGGAGCAGGAAGACATCCTGCAAATGTTCGAGGGGCTGGTAAAGCGCATATTCAAAGACGTGAAAGGCATCGATTACGCAGAGAAAGTGGAGCGGATGACCTGGAACGACGCCATGCTGCAGTATGGCAATGACAAGCCCGATATCCGTTTCGGCATGAAGCTGGCGAACCTCAAAACCATCTTCGAAGGGCAAAGCGGCGATGCACAGGCCAGGGCGCTTTTTGAAGCCAGCGGCTTCAAGGTATTCAACGATGCCGAAACCGTACTGGCCATTTCCGTGCCCGGTTGCAGCGACTATACCCGCAAACAAACCGATGAGCTGACAGAATGGGTGAAGCGGCCGCAGATCGGCATGAACGGATTGGTATTCATCAAATGCAATACCGACGGCACCTATAAAAGCAGCGTCGATAAATTCTTCAGTGAAGAACAATTGAAACAGTTGGCCGAAACCTGCGGCGCGCAGAGCGGCGACCTCATCCTGCTGCTTGCCGGCCGTGAAGAACGCACCCGCAAAGCAGCAAGCGAGCTTCGTTTGTACATGGGCGAGCGGCTGGGCCTGCGCAGGAAAGACGACTTCAAACTGTTATGGGTGCTCGACTTCCCGCTGTTCGAATATGCGGAAGAAGAAAATCGCTGGGTAGCGAGGCATCACCCGTTTACCAGCCCCAAGCCCGACCAGATCACGACCATGATCGGCAACGATCCCGTGATCAGGGATGCGGCCAATTATCTCAGCCATCCTTATGCCAATATCAAGGCCAATGCCTACGATATGGTGCTGAACGGAAACGAGATCGGCGGCGGCTCCATTCGCATCTTCCAGCGCGAGCTGCAGGAGAAAATGTTTGCCGCCCTGGGCATGAGTCCCGAAGAAGCGCTGCATAAATTCGGCTTCCTGCTCGGCGCTTTTGAATACGGCGCACCGCCCCACGGGGGCATCGCCTTCGGGTTCGACCGTCTTTGTTCGATACTGGGCGGTTCGGAAAGCATCCGCGACTTCATCGCTTTCCCGAAAAACAACAGCGGACGAGACGTGATGCTCGATGCGCCGTCGGCCATCGATGAAAAGCAACTGGAAGAGCTGAGCATCAGACTGCGTAGTTAAAACGGTTTATAATCACTGGTAACATGAAGAACCTAACGCTGTATCGTATTCTTACCTGGTTCCTGCTGATCGTAGCGGGCTTTCTCTCCTTTGCCCTGGTCACCATGCTGGTGGCCGTGCTGGCCAACCCGCTCATGCTGATGCCGCTGCTGCTGTTCGGATCACTGGTGATTTATAGCATTTCGAGCTGGAACTTCCTGCGAAAGGCCATCGACGCCTACCAGTACTGCAAACCCTCCCTGCGCGATACCATCCGCATCACCGGGTCTGTAGCCCTGTTCCTGGCAGTGATCTCTTTCGCCAACAGCCTGACCCTGCTAATAAAGCCCGAAATGCTCGACCAGGCCATCGGCCAGGCCATGGAAATGCAAAACAGAACCATAGAGGGCATGGAAACCATGGCCCGCCAATCAATCCGTTTTATGGTGCGCTTTATGCTTTTCTATTCTGTAGCGCTGTTCGTGCATGTGGTTATGACCTTTCGCCTGCTGCGAAAAAATGCAGATGCTTTTGACGCATAAGCAAATAATCCTTACATTAGGAAAACGAGTTGCTGCCCTGGGGTTGTAACTCGTTTTTTGTTTTAACTGAACTAACTATGCTCGATTCTACCGTTTTTAGCGACTACAAATGCATTCCCGGCTCGTGGGATGAGATGTGTACCGGCAATGGTATCCGTTCTCAGTACGAACAGGTATTCCGCGCCCTCAATGGTTTGTCCGCCAGCACCCTGTCTGCCAAAGACAAAGAGGCCGGTGCGCTTTTTCTCCAGCAGGGCATCACCTTTACCGTGTACAGCGACAATGAAGGTATTGAACGCATTTTCCCTTTCGACCTGATCCCACGCATCATCACGGGAACAGAATGGGCGCATATCGAAGCCGGCATTGTGCAGCGGCTGAAGGCGCTCAACCTTTTTCTCAAAGACATCTACAGCGAACAGCAGATCATCAAAGACGGCATCGTACCGGCCGACCTCATCGCCTCCTGCCCCCAATACACCCGCGAAGTATTCGGCATCAAAGTACCCTATGATATTTTCGTGCACATCAGCGGCATCGACCTGATCCGCGGCGCCGACGGCACTTTTTATGTGCTGGAAGACAACCTGCGCACTCCTTCGGGCGTATCGTATATGCTCGAGAACCGCGAGGTAACCAAACGCCTGTTCCCGGAAATGCTGTCGAACAGCGATGTGCGCATGGTCAATAACTACCCGCTGGAGCTATATAATATACTGGTATCGCTGGCTCCCCGGCAAATCGCCCACCCCACCGTAGTACTGATGACGCCCGGCGTATTCAACTCGGCCTATTACGAACATACCTTCCTGGCGCGCACCATGGGCATTCCGCTGGTAGAAGGGCGCGACCTGATGGTCGACAACCACAAAGTGTACATGAAAACCACCATGGGCCTGCAGCAGGTGGATGTTATCTACCGCCGCATCGACGACGATTTTATGGACCCCCTGGTATTCAGGCCCGACAGTGCCCTGGGTATACCGGGCATACTGAGTGCCTACAGAAAGGGCAATGTAGCGTTGGTAAACGCTTTCGGCAACGGCGTGGCCGACGACAAAGCGGTGTACGCCTATGTGCCGGCCATGATAAAATATTACCTCAACGAAGAGCAGATACTTCCCAATGTACCCACGTACCAACTGGCCGATCCCGACGCGCGAAAGCATGTTTTTGAGAACATACGCAGCATGGTGATCAAACGCACCAACCAGAGCGGCGGTTACGGCATGCTGATGGGAAACAGCGCATCCGACGAAGACATCGCCGGCTTTATTAAAGCCGTGGAGGCCGATCCGCGTAATTTTATCGCACAACCCATTATCAACCTGAGTACCGTACCTTGTTTCCTGAATAACCGCTTTGAGCCCAGGCATGTTGACCTGCGTCCCTTTGCGCTCTGTGGACCGGGAGGCATCAGGATCGTGCCCGGCGGCCTCACGCGCGTGGCCCTCCGCGAAGGATCACTGGTGGTGAATTCATCGCAGGGCGGCGGCAGCAAAGACACCTGGGTCATCAATTAATCTTTCTAACCCTCATCATTAGCCGAAGAACATGCTTAGCAGACTCGCAGATTCCTTATACTGGCTCAACCGCTACCTCGAGCGCACTGATGCCCTGGTACGATCGCTCCATGTAAATTATGCCCTGTCGCTCGACCGCGGTGAATACCATACGCAGAGTTGGCGGCAACTGGCCCTTATGTTCAGCACCGCCGACAGATCGTCGATCGAGCAACTTGCCAACGATCCGCAGGAGGTGGTTCAGCACCTTATTTACGACAGCGCCAACGACAATGCCATCCGCGCCATGGTCACCAAAGCACGCGAAAACGCCCGCGGCGCACAAGACCATATTACAAAGGAAGTATGGGAGCGCGTGAACCATCTCTATCACCTCATCAATAACCCCCTGCTTCGCCAGCGTATGCGGCGGAACGACACCATGGCAGTGTTGGATGAGCTCGGAAAAGAGCTGATCATGTACAACGGGATGACCGACAATACCATGCCCCGCAACATGGGCTGGAACTTTATGACCCTGGGAAAATTCACCGAACGCTGCCTCATTACCCTCGAATTTGCCGACCAGCATTTTGAAGGGGCGGGGTACGACCTGACGCACTCGCTCGACGTGCTGTACTGGCGCAACCTGCTGCTGTCGCTTTCAGGATACGAGCTGCACCTCAAAACCTACCGAAGCAGCCAGTACAACCAGAACGTGGCCGACCAGATCATTTTCAACAAGCAGTTTACCCGCTCCACCGGCTATTGCGTGGACCGCATCGGCTTTTACCTGCAAAAGATCATCCACGTCAACCGCAGCGAAGAAACCACCAGCCTGCTGAAATTATACGGTCGGCTGTACAGTAAAATCGAGTATGCCGATATAGACATCGTTCGCGAAAAAGGCATCCATGCCTATCTGCGCGAGATCAAAAATGACCTGCTTCATTTCAATAACCAGTTGAGCCAGCTTTTCTTTTCTTACGCCTAATATCTAATACAACTCATGCCTACTTATCGCATTCAGCATATCACCAGCTACGAATATGACCGTCCCGTTACCGAAAGCGTAAACGAGATCCGCATCTTTCCCTATGCCTGCACCGACCAGGAAGTGCTGCAGCACGAACTCGTGATCACCGGCCAGCCCGATATACAATATTACCACGACTACTGGGGGAACCGCTGCGGCGTGTTCAACCTGGTACCAGCCCACACCGAATTGGTGATAGAAAGCAGGCTGCTGGTGAGAACACTGGCAACACAGTGGCCTGCCATGCAGAACAACAGCAGCTTTGAACAGCTCGCCACAGAAACCGGCAACAACCTGTCGCTGCTGGAGCTGACCCGCACCGACGCCTTCAAAAAAACCGACGTGATCGACGATTTTGTGCGGCAAATATTCCAGCCCTGGAAAACGGTGGCCGCCACCATCCAGGATTGCAGCCAGTTCATTCACAGCCAGTTCAAATACATCAAGGGCATCACCAATGTGGAAACGACGGTAGATGAGATACTCGAACACCGGGCCGGCGTATGCCAGGATTTCGCGCATGTGATGCTGCAGATGTTGCGCAGCCTGCATATCCCCAGCCGCTACGTAAGCGGTTATATCTGCCCGAACAGAACGGGACTGCGCGGCGAAGGCGCCACGCATGCGTGGGTGGAATCGTATATACCCGGCACCGGATGGGCAGGTATTGATCCCACCAATAATATATGGGTTACCAATCACCACGTAAAGCTGGCGGTAGGGCGCAATTTTTCCGACTGCTCGCCCGTAAAGGGAAGCTTCAGGGGCCCGGCCAGGCAGAAACTGTTTGTGTATGTAGCGGTGGATTATGAAAACGGTCAGCATACCGAAGAAAGAAGCCTGGTCGGAACACCGGTTGAAGGAGAAAGCCGATATTTGTTTCCCGCTGCCGATACCGATACCGGGGGTATGCAGCAATAAGAGCTTACCATGTCTGCGCCGCTTGCCGAACGATTACGACCCACCTCCCTTTCAGCGCTGGTCGGTCAGGAGCACCTGACCGGAAAAGGGAGTATACTCCGCAGGGCCATCGAACAGGGCACCGTACCGTCGATGATACTATGGGGGCCGCCCGGCGTAGGTAAAACCACCATCGCCCACATCATTTCACATACACTGAACAGGCCTTTCTTTACGTTAAGCGCCATTTCTGCCGGCGTAAAGGAAGTGCGTGAGGTCATCGAGCAGGCGAAGCAACTCGACCACGCCATATTGTTCATTGACGAGATACACCGCTTCAACAAATCACAGCAGGACGCACTGCTGGGCGCGGTGGAAAAAGGCATCATCACCCTGATCGGCGCCACTACCGAAAACCCTTCGTTCGAGGTCAACAGCGCCTTGCTGAGCCGCTGCCAGGTGTACGTGCTGAAGCCGCTCGAAGAAAAGGATATGAAAGCGCTCGTAGCCCAGGCCATCGCGCACGACGACTGGCTGCGCAGCCGCCAGCCTGTGCTGAAAGAATCGGAAGCCCTTTTCCGTTTATCGGGCGGCGACGGTCGCAAGCTGCTCAACCTGCTGGAGCTGGTAGTGCAATCGGCACCCGCCGGCGCAGCCGTACAGATCACCGACGCGCTCGTGATGGAGATCGTGCAGCAAAAACTTGCCTTGTACGACAAGCAGGGCGAGCAGCATTACGACATCATTTCCGCCTTTATCAAATCGATGCGCGGCAGTGATCCCAACGGAGCTGTATACTGGCTTGCCCGCATGATCGCCGGTGGCGAAGACGTAAAGTTTATCGCCCGCCGCATGGTGATACTGGCCAGTGAAGACATCGGTCATGCAAATCCCAATGCCCTGCTGCTGGCCAATGCCTGCTTTGAAGCCGTCAATAAGATCGGTCATCCTGAAGCAAGGATCATTCTGTCGCAATGCGCCACTTACCTCGCCTGCTCGCCCAAAAGCAACAGCGCTTACCGGGCGATCGACGAAGCGCTGGCGATGGTAAGCCAGACGGGCGACCTGCCGGTACCGTTGCACCTGCGCAACGCGCCCACCAGGCTGATGAAGGGCATGGGTTACGGGAAAGGATATGAATATTCGCACAACTACGACCAGCAGTTCTCCGCGCAGGAATACCTGCCGGACCAGTTGAAAGGGCATGCATTTTTCAAACCCAACGCCAATGCCCGCGAAGAAGAGATGAAAAAATTTCTTACCAGTCGCTGGAAAGACAAATACGGATATTAACACAGTTGGCACCATGGACATACGCTGGCAGCTCTCCCCCTTTTATGAACTCGGCCCCGCCGAATTGTACCAGTTGCTCCGCCTGCGCAGTGAAGTGTTTGTGGTAGAGCAGCAATGTGTATTCCTGGATATGGATAACTACGACCAGCAATGCTGGCACCTGCTGGGCTGGCAGGGTCATCTGCTCGCCGCATCGGTACGCCTGGTGCCCGCCGGGCTTATTTATGACGAGGTTTCCATCGGCCGCGTGGTAACTTCACCATTGGCACGCCGCAACGGCATCGGAAAACTGCTGATGCGCGAGGCCATCCGCTGTGCCGGCGAATTGTTCGGCCACAATGATATCCGCATCGGCGCCCAGCAATACCTGACCCGCTTCTATGAGTCGTTCGGCTTCAGTACCACCGGCGATACATATATGGAAGACGGCATCCCGCACGTAAAGATGCTGCGCCGGGGCAGGTAAATACCCCATCGTAATTTTACGCAAAACAAAAAAAATACTACGAAGCCTATACGAGAGGCTTCTCCTTTGTCGTTTCATGGTAGAATCCCTGTAACCGTTAGAAAACATAAATCTGATATTCATGAAACAGCATTTACACTTTCTCCTGCGTAAGTGTACCCCTTTTCTGCTGGCTCTTATCGCTTCACAAACAGGCTTTGGCCAGATCAGCCTGACACGCACCATAGAGGCGGGCGTAAGCGTAGGACCCTCCAATTTCCTGGGCGACCTGGGCGGTACGCGGGGAAGGGGAATGACTTTTTTGAAAGACAATAACTTTCCGCTCACCAAGCTGATGGTCGGTGCGCATATAAGCACACATCCTTCACCTTTGTGGGGGTTGCGTTTGCAGGTAAACTACGGTCAGCTTAAAGGCGAAGACGAGATCATTCGCCCGCAGGGAGGCCTGGAAGAAGCCCGCAAATTCAGGAACAGTGATTTCCGTTCCAAGCTGGCGGAAGCCTATGTGGCCGCCGAAATCTATCCCACCGTACTGACCGAATACGATCCCACAGACGAATACAAAAAGTTCAGGCCTTATGCGCTGATCGGCGTAGGCGTTTTCCATTTCAATCCACAGGGTACAGACCCCGCTACCGGCACCTGGGTGGACCTGGCC
>JBDHYM010000065.1:0-15048 GCA_039811405.1 Flavihumibacter sp.
GTTGATCATCTGCGCAAACTAACTGTATTAACACTACCGCCAAAGAAAATTTAGTTAAAGACGGCCGATTTCAGGCATGGCCCCGAGGGCGTCTGCGTTGACTACAACGCGGCCGGTCGAAGGCTATTGTATGAAAGCAGGGGCGGGTCACCGGCACCGGCGCAATTATTGCGCCAGACTGCCCGGTATTGGGATTCTTTGCTACATTTGGAGGCATCGTATGAAACCTTTGAAAAAACCGAAATTTTTTAATGGCTGAAAGCAATATAGATACCCCCCTTAAACGTTTACGGAACCGGTACCGCCTGGTGGTGATGAACGACGACAGCTATGAAGAGGTTGTCACCTTCAAGTTGTCGAGGCTGAGTGTGTATATCGGGCTGAGTACCGTGTTTGTCGTGCTGACCGGACTGACGGTTGCCCTGATCGTTTTTACCCCGCTTAAGCTGTATATACCGGGCTATGGCTCGGCCAGCGCCACGCGGGAACTGCGGCAACTGAAGATCCGGACAGATTCATTACAGCAGGAGATGGAGTATCGCGACAAATACCTGCAGGATATCAGGAAAGTATTACAGGGAGATGCGTCCGTAAAGCTGGATACCACCTCCCTCAGTATACCGGCAACAGAAACATCCACAGATTAAATCCATTTACTATGTTTAGCGGGAAATCCAAATCAGACACCATTATTGAATCGGGGAACGGCGGCACTAGCACCAGTCTTATCGGTAACGGCACCACCCTCAAGGGCGATATCAGCAGCAATGGCGATATGCGCATCGACGGCACCCTGATCGGCAATATCAATAGCACCGCCAAGGTAGTGATTGGCGCCAACGGGGTGGTGGAAGGCGATATCATCGGCACACAGGCCGATATCATGGGCAAGGTAACCGGCACCATCAAGGTAAAGGAATTGCTTCAGCTCAAGGCCTCGGGTATCGTGAACGGTAATATTCATGCAGGGAAACTGCAAATTGAGCCTGCCGCCACCTTTAACGGCGCCTGCCACATGGGCACCCCGGTGGAATCAAAGGCAACGGCCTCCATCAATGACAAGCAAAAAGACAGTAAAGCCGCCTGATAACCGCTGGACGCGCTGGCTGGGCCTCGGCGCCCAGTTTGCCGGCGCCATCGGTATAGGATTATGGGCAGGAAACTGGCTCGACGGCCGGATGCATAAGGCTACTCCCTTATTCATCTGGCTGTTACCTTTGCTGCTAATCGCTGTTATATTGTACCAACTTGTTAAAGCAACAGCGAAAAGCAACGATGGAGAAAAGACCGATGATATTTAACCGCGACTTTCAGCTTCCCTTCCTGGTTTTTGTATTCGTAAATCTCTGCTTGCGGCTGTTCTCCGGCCGCCTGGCGCTGGCCGGCGTTGACCGTACCGTGGTGATGGTGGGCAACCTGGTGCTGTTTCTCGTTTTCTGGTTGTCGCTCGTTATTCGAAGCCGCGGCACCGCCGATCCTAAATCACCCGCCTTTCTGACCCCGGTGTATGCAGGTATGATGCTGAAGTTCTTCGGCCTGGGTGTAGCCGCTTTTTTTTACATATTCTTTGCACGTGACCAGGTAAACAAACCAGGCCTGTTCATTTGCATGGGTCTGTACCTGGTGTATTCGGTGATTGAATTGATCAACCAGCGTAAGCCGAATACCTGATGCCCCGTAAAGAATATCCCATGCAGCAACTGGCGCATTTTCTGCCGCCGGGGGCGTTTGAGAAAGTGCTGATCCACATCCAGCAGTATCGTGTTCACCTAAGCATTACCCGCGAGCGGCGCAGCCTGCTGGGCGATTACCGGCATGCCCACCCGGGCGCCCAGCACCGTATCAGCGTGAATGGTAACCTGAACCCGTATGCATTCCTGATCACCCTGGTACACGAGCTGGCACACCTGCTTACGTTCGACCGCTACCGGCACCGGGTAGCCGCCCATGGCAAGGAATGGAAAGCGATTTACCGCGATCTGCTGCGCGGCTTTCTGGGGGTGGGGATTTTTCCCGGAGATGTGGAGGCGGCCCTGCTGCAGAGCATCGATAACCTGCCGGCCAGCAGTTGTGCCGACGAGCCGCTGATGCGGGTGCTGCGCCGTTATGATCCCGCCGATGAAAAAGCATTGCTGGTGGAAGAACTGCCGGAAGGTGCCTTATTCGCTATTGCGGGTGGCCGGGTTTTCCGCAAGGGAAAAAAGCTGCGAAAGCGCTATCAGTGCAGCGAGCTGGCTACCGGTAAGCTTTATCTTTTCAGTGGTTTATATGAAGTGGAGCTGGCATCTTAAACAGGATTAACTATTTTTGTATTATTAATCTGCTTATATGAGAAAACAATTGTGTTTATTGACGGTATTGCTGGTAATGATGGCAGCTACTGTATCGGCCCAAACGGAAAAGGGTGATTGGATGGTAGGCGGCAACTTCGCCCTTAATACCGCTAAAAACAACGCCGTTTTTAGTCTCACCCCTTCGGCGGGTTATTTTTTCGCCCGGAATTTTGTGGGTGGCGGTATTTTTTCGTTCACCTATTCAAAACAGGGCGATGCGAAATCGACCAGCGTGGGTGCGGGGCCGTTTGCACGGTATTACTTCGGTAACAGCCACCTGAAGCCGATGGTCGTAGCCGAATTTGTATTTGGCAATACGTCCGATAAGCTGGGCACCGAAAAAGTGAACAGCAGCTATCGGTCGATGTTGCTGGGCGGCGGGCTCGCCGCTTTCGTTAACGAAAATGTGGCGATTGAGACCATTGCCGGTTATAACCGTTCCAAGCGGGAAGATTTTGACGGCAGTAACGGATTTGCATTGAAAATAGGTTTCCAGGTGTACCTGTCGCCCCGCGGCATGATTGACACCTATAAAAAGCACTGATCACAATTCTTTCAGCATCCAGCGATCGCACCCGAAATGGCCCGACCGGCCCAGGGGTGCCGCCAGGTATTCAAAGCCTTCCCGTTCGTAGAGCCGGAGGGCTTTTTTTAGCTCGGGAAGCGATTCGAGGTATACATGGGTATAGCCCAGTTCCCGGGCGGCTTGCAGGCAAAGCTTTGTAAGCGCGGCTCCGTTGCCCCGACCGCGCGCCACCGGCAGCAGGTAAAATTTCACCAGCTCGCAATAGCCTGCCGGAAGGCCTTCGGTCGGGTATATGCCCGCACCGCCCCAGACCATGCCATGCTCGCCGGTCGCCACGAAATAGCGGCTGCCCGCCTGTTGGAAGACACTGAACAAATCATCTGTTGTAGGATCGAAATAAACCGTACCCGGACGGGCGGCATTAAATTCCGTAAGCGTATCTCTGATAATAGAAGCCAGCAGGGGATTGTCGCTCTGCCGGATAGCCCGAAAACCTGTTTCCATGCTGCGAAACTAAGGCATCCGGGAAGATTACCGGGTTATCCCAGCACCAGTACAAATACCGAATAGAATAAAACCAGCGAAGTGAATATGGCCGCCAGGAAAATGCGGTCTACATGTTGTTTCATGCAATGCCTTTTGCGAATAACGTGCCAGGCTCGGCAATAGTATGTGAAATAGCGTAAAAATATATCCGGCGCGGCTAATAGCTGAACCTTACACCAAGGTAGCCGGTGCGACCCTGCTGCTGGGTATAGTTGTATTCCGTATCAAACTGCAATCCGCCGTATTTCCCCGTGCCTGCCAGGTCGTTGAACGGGTCGGTCGTATTGACCAGCAGGTTTTTGGGAACATAGTTGAAGAGGTTCTTCATGCCGGCATATAGTTGCAGACCGTTTTTAAGTGTGTAGACCAGTTGGGTATTCATTTTGCAGAACCAGGGCGAATAAGGCCGGCGCGGGTCGGTTACAGTACCCGTTGGCTGGCCATTGCCATCATAGATTTCAACTTGCCCCTGGGTAGGCAGGAGCATGGGACCGCGCCAGTCGCCGGTCAGGTTCCACGCGAGCCTTGGCGAAAAATCGTAACCGGCGGTAAATACGCCCGACCATTTGGGTGAAAATTCAAAAGGCGATCGGATGATGCGATTGCTTAGCTTATTGCCGTTGTCATCCCTTTCAAATTCGAATAATTCTGCCTGGTTATAAGATACTCCGGCCGTCAGCCGGAAGGGGACACGAAAGTTCAGCGCAATATCCAGCGAAGCGCCCGTATTTCGGGCGTATTCACCTCCGTCTACATTGAAATAAGTAAGCGTTCTGTTGAAGTTATTCCTTACCGGATAGATCTTGTTGAAGAAATGAGTGTAATAAGCGCTTATATCATAGGTCAGCCCTATGCTTTCGGTGGCTATCCGGCCTTCATAATCTACCGTGCCGCTCAGCGATTTTTCGGGCTTCAGGCTTTCTCCCAACCTGGCCTGGTATTGTCCGCTTAGTGCCCGGTGGTCTTCACTGAAGATATTTACGATGCGATAGCCCGTACCCAGGCTGGCGCGAAAGCTATTTTTATTGTCGGGCGCGTATTTAAACGCGATGCGGGGCGAGTGCACTGGGTTTTCATGGTTGCCGGCGGCGGAATGTGTCATGTCGTAGTCGAAACGATAGCCGAACAGCAGGCTGCTTTTTGCGTTGAGCGTCCACAGATCCTGTATAAAGAAGCCGGGCATTTTTGTGATAAAAGGAGTGCTGCCATTGTTAGACGCAAGGGTATTGTCTGTAAACCAGCTATAGCGGTACGAGCCGCCGGCCAGCAGGTCATGGTCGCTTAATTTCCTGTTCCAGAAAATCTGTCCAAACAAGGTTTTCTGCCGCGCGATGAATAATTCGGTGCCATAGGCGGCGTTTTGATTGTGCTGGTTATAGGAGCCCTGCAGGCTGATCTTTTCCTTAACGGGCAGTTCATATTTACCAATTGCTTCCAGCCGGCTGATATTAATAGATTCCTGGTATTTCATATTATCTGCCAGCGCTGCGCCCGGATTGGCCTGCGTTACTTCGTCGAGCCATTGTTGTTTGTGGGTTGCGTTGTCGAACCGCGGAACACGAAACCCCTTTGCATATCGCTGGTTGTAAATGGTATAACCAGCGGGCAGCACATAATCGGCATTGTAAGCAGGTGAATTCGGATCATTGTCGTATTGGATGAAGTCGACAAAGCCCCGGTTTGATTTGTCCCAGTTGAGTTCTCCGCCGTGACGGTTTTCCGTATAATACCGTACGGACAGGCTGGCGGTTTTGTCAAACTTTTGTTTGATATCCCATTTATTGAAGAGCGACAATCTTTTCTGGAGGGTTTTGTCCATATAACCGTCGTGGTCCTGGTCGTGCGGCGTATTAAAATAGTAGCCGTCTATATTGAATAGGGTGGCTACCTTATCATTGATGCTGGCGCTGAAGCCGGTATTGCCGGTCAGCTCGCCCCACGTAGAGGCGTTGTAGTCGAGAAAGATAGTGGGCGCCGTAATGGCTTTTTTGGTGATGATATTGATAATGCCGCCGATCGCCTCGGATCCATACAGGGAAGAAGCGGGTCCTTTTACCAGCTCCACGCGGTCTATGATGCTGTTAGGAATACCGCTGAAGCCATACACCGTCGACAGGGCGCTGACAATCGGCATGCCGTCGATCAGCACCATCGAGTAAGGACCAGGCATGCCGTTGATGCCGATGTCGGAGGTGTTGCACATATTGCAATTCACCTGGGGATTGATGCCATTCACCATATACAGGGCATCCAGCAGGTTCGGGCTGGCGCTTTTCTGGAACAGCTTTGCCGAAATAATGGTAACCGGTACGGGACTTTCGGATTTGCGCAATTCTTTCAGGGTTCCGGTAACCACCACTTCGTCCAATGAATTGTTGCCGGCTTTCAGGACGATGTTTTGCGTCAGTGCAGACTTACCGGTGATTTCCAGCGCGAGGGTATAGCTGTCGAAGCCAAGGGCGCTTATCCGCAACTGCCATTTACCGGCGGCAATTCCCTGGAGGTGGTATTCTCCCAGGCTGTCGGTAACAGTGCCGATATGCAGCCGCGGAATGGCAACGGTTGCCGACTCAACCGGTTTCCCGTTCTCATCGCGCACAAATCCGGTGACCCGGCCGGTCTGTGCAAAAGCGGCCAGTGTTGCAAGGAGTAAGCATACGGTGAATACGACTGTCTGTGACCGGATCATGGTGCCAGGCGGGTTTGGTTTGAGTTTGTTTGGTAAAAATAATAAGTTAGATTATTCTAACAAAAATATTTATTGCGTTTTCGCTTTGTTAGCGAACGCTAAGTTTGTCCTATTTTTAGGCATGCATTCATATACGGAAGAAAATTACCTGAAGGCTGTTTTCAACCTTTCCGCTATAAAGGGGGAGGCGAATGTGAATGAGCTAAGCAGGCTGCTGGAGATAAAAATGCCGACGGTAAACAGCATGATGAAAAGGCTGGCGGAGAAGGGACTTATTGTGTATGAGAGTTATAAACCGGTGCGGCTTACCGCGAAGGGAGAGAAGGCGGCGGCCCTGATTATCCGGAAGCACCGGCTGACGGAAATGTTCCTGGTGGAGAAAATGGGCTTTGGCTGGGACGAGGTGCATGATATAGCAGAACAGATAGAACATGTACAGTCCCCCGATTTTTTTGCGAAAATGGATGAACTGCTCGGGTTTCCGAAGCTCGACCCCCATGGTTCGCCCATTCCCGACAAGAACGGGAAAATGGAATGGACGGAATACCACAAGCTGAACGAATGCAAACCCGGCGATACGGTGGTTTTCAAGGCGGTTATCCACTCGTCGGATGATTTCCTGAAATTTCTCAATGCCCGCCAATTGCGATTGGGAACTGTTATCAAGGTGAAGTCGGTCGAAAGCTTTGACGGTACGATGACGGTTGAATACAGTAAAAGACCGCCGGAAATGCTGAGTCAGCTTGTTTGCGACAGGATATTGGTAGCGCCTAAGAAGAAGTAGCAGTTCTGCTGACCGGCGTGCTGTGTTGCTGAGGTTGGTTCATATTCTACACTTTGAGCCAGGCAGGAGATGCTTCGGTGGGTTGATTGACCCTGATCAGGTTTCCATCCGGATCATTAAACTCAATTGTTTTCATGCCCAAATGTGCTTTTTGGGGGCCGCTAAAAGCAATGCCGTTTGCGGAAAGCCTGTCAATAACTTCTTTTAGATTATCGGTTAAAAAGCTTGTTACCATTGCCTTCGGCGGCAAATGCGTGGATGTATTAAAATCCACTCCCGGAACTCCTGAATTAAATACTTTTAATTCTTTTTGGTCAACGGAAGTGTCAAGTCCTAAAATAGAATTATAGAACTCTTTGGTCTTATTCAGGTCGTTTGTGCCTAATTCAATCTCCTGCAGCCTTATTTTCATTTTGTAAAAATTGAGTTACTAAAACAAGCAATTGGCGGGCAGCGCTTGCAGTTCATGGTTTGCGTGTTTTCTTAAGCGATTTGCCGATAAAGCTAAAAAAAGTCAATTGCAATCTGATTGATCAAATCCGGTTTTAGTAATCTCGTTATTGAAAATGCTCAACCGTTTACCTTGATTCGATCCACATTCGATTTTGCCGGTGGGAGAACTGCAACTGGTCCAGCGTAAACGAGCCTCCGGCTACAGTTTTTTGCGTCTGGCAGATACTATTGAATATAGCAAAAACACCGGCATTTCTGTTAGTGCCTGATGTTCTCTTTGTTAACAACGCTTTTTCTCTATCTTTAGGCCCTTGATCAGGCGTATCGCGATATTCTTTTTCGTCCTTTTTCTATTCGGACAAACTGAGCTGCACCAGGTGCTGAAAATGCCGGTGCTGGTCAATCATTTTATAGAGCACCGCGAGCAAAACCCGGATATCAGCTTTTTATTCTTCCTCAAAGAGCATTACCATAAGCATACGATTATGGACAATGACGACCAGCGCGACCAGCAATTGCCTTTTAACGGCAAGGATTGCCTCTCTGCCAGCGCACAGGTGTGTATGGAAGAACCGGCCTCGCTGGAACTACGGGTACCTCAGGCGACCATCGACCGGGAGTATAATATTACGCCCTACTGCTTTCAGGTCAACAACCACGTGCACTCCATCTTCCAGCCGCCCAAGACAGTCTGACCTTTTTTCTGCACAGACTTTCTTGATCACCTAATCAATTTATATGTTGAACAGGATCATTGGCTTTTCCATCAGGAACAAGCTGATCATCGGCATTTTTATATTGGCATTAACCGGATGGGGCCTGTACGCCTTGCAACGCCTGCCCATCGACGCCCTGCCCGATATCACCAGCAACCAGGTACAGGTAATCACCATATCGCCCACGCTGGCCGCCCCCGAGGTGGAACGGCTCATCTCTTTCACGGTTGAACAGAGCATGGCCAATATTCCCGGCATTAAGGAAATGCGGTCGATATCCCGCTTTGGCTTATCGGTTGTGACCATTGTATTCGGCGACGATACCGATGTATATTGGGCCCGGCAGCAGGTGGCCGAGCGCCTGCCGGGCATCCGGGAACAGATACCCGATGGCGCCGGGCTGCCCGAGATGGCGCCTTCTACCACCGGACTGGGAGAAATTTATCAATATATTATCCGCCCCCGCAAAGGATATGAAGACAAATACAGCCTCGCCGAGCTTCGTTCCATACAGGACTGGATCATCCGGCGCCAGTTGCTGGGCACCCCCGGTGTGGCCGATATCAGCAGCTTTGGCGGTCAGCAAAAGCAATACGAAGTGGCCGTGCTGTCCAACCGGCTGAAGAGCATGAATACGACCGTAACCGAAGTGTTTACGGCGCTGGAAAACAATAACCAGAACTCCGGCGGCGCTTATATCGAAAGAAATGCCAGCGCGCTTTTTATACGTACCGAAGGCCTGGTAACCGGGCTTGGCGAGATCGGTTCCATCGTGGTGAAATATACGGCCGACGGCATTCCCGTGCGCATTCGCGACGTGGCTGATGTTCGGTTGGGCCATGCCGTTAGATACGGCGCCATGGTCGACGGTTCGCGCGGGGAAGTGGCCGGTGCGGTGGTGCTGATGCTCAAGGGCGCCAATGCCTCGCAGGTGGTGAACGACGTGAAGGCGCGCATGGAATCGATCAAAAAAACACTTCCCGAGGGCGTGGAGGTCGATGCCTTTTACGACCGCACCAAAATGGTGAACCGTTCCATCAGTACCGTGAAAAAGAATTTGCTCGAAGGGGCGGCCATTGTTATCGTCGTATTGCTGCTTTTTCTGGGCAACCTGCGCGCCGGACTGATCGTGGCATCGGTCATCCCCCTGTCGATGCTTTTTGCGGTAGCGATGATGAACCTGTTCGGTTTGTCGGGCAACCTGATGAGCCTCGGCGCACTCGATTTCGGGTTAATTGTTGACGGGGCAGTGATCATTGTGGAAGCCGTGCTGGCAAGGCTTTACCACAGCGGACAATTTCCTGCGGGGACAACGGTCGACCGGCTTACGATCAACCAGGAAGTAGACCGCTCCAGCGCGCAAATGATGAATGCGGCGGTATTCGGGCAGGTCATTATCCTGATCGTGTATATGCCCATCCTGTCGCTCACCGGTATCGAAGGCAAGATGTTCAAACCTATGGCCCAAACGGTCTCGCTTGCATTAATAGGCGCTTTTATATTGTCGCTTACCTATGTGCCGATGATCAGCGCCCTGGGCCTGAGCCGGCGCATCCCCGCAGGACATAGCTGGTCAGACCGGTTCATGGAGAAAATACAGCGGGCGTTTCAGCCCTTGTTGCAAAAGCTGATCGGTTTCCCGAAATGGGTGGCCGGCATCGCCCTCGTTCTTTTTGTGCTGAGCCTGGTATTGCTTTCGCGCCTGGGCGGCGAATTCATTCCCGAACTGGAAGAAGGCGACTTTGCCGTAGACCTTCGCCTGCTCACGGGCAGCTCTTTAACGGCGTCGATAGAAACAGGGCAGCGATGCGCCGCCCTGCTCGAAAAACGTTTTCCCGAAGTGGAAAAAATCGTGCTGCGCATCGGCGCGTCTGAAATACCGACCGACCCCATGCCGATCGAAATGAGCGATATCATGATTCAGCTCAAAGACAAATCGACATGGGTGTCGGCGCAGTCTTTCGATGCGCTGGCCGATAGCATGAGCAAAACCCTGTCTGCCATTCCCGGTATCACCGCGGGCTTCCAGTTCCCGGTGCAGATGCGGTTCAATGAGCTGATCTCCGGCGCAAGGCAGGATGTGGTTTGCAAAATATACGGCGATAACCTCGATTCACTGGCACTGGTGGCGCAGCAACTGGGCGGCCTGGTGGCTTCAGTGCCGGGAACGGCCGACCTGTTTGTGGAAGCGGTCACCGGTTTGCCCCAGATCGTGGTGAAGTACAACCGCGATGCATTGGCGCGTTTTCGGTTAAGCATCACCGATATAAACAGGCTGGTCCGCGCTGCTTTTGCCGGCGAATCGGCCGGGCTGGTGTACGAGAACGAGCGCCGCTATGACCTGGTGGTGCGCCTGGCGCAGGAGGGACGGCAGCAGGTGGAAGACATCCGCCAGTTGCAGGTACCCACGCCCGATGGCCTGCAGGTGCCCCTGTACCAGGTGGCAGAGGTACAGGTGCAGGAGGGGCCAAGCCAGATACAACGGGAGAACGCCCGCCGCCGGATCATCGTTGGGTTCAATGTACGCGGCCGCGATGTACAGTCGGTGGTGCACGACCTGCAGGAGAAGATTGGCGCGCGCCTGCTACTGCCAGTGGGGTATTCCATCGATTATGGCGGCCAGTTCAAGAACCTCGAAGAAGCCAAAGGACGTTTGTCGATCGCCGTTCCGGTGGCGCTGCTGCTGATCCTGCTGCTGCTGTATCTGTCGTTCAATTCGATGAGCGCCGCGCTCCTGATCTTTTCGGCTATTCCGCTCTCGGCCATTGGCGGCGTGCTGGCGCTTACCGTCAGGGGGCTGCCTTTCAGCATTTCCGCCGGGGTTGGTTTTATCGCGCTCTTTGGCGTGGCGGTATTGAATGGTATTGTGCTTATTGCAGCATTTAAAAAACTGGAAAAAGAAGGTATGAAAGACAATAAACAGGTGGTACTAACGGGCACCAGTACCCGCCTGCGGCCCGTGCTGATGACGGCAGCGGTGGCCTCGCTCGGATTTTTGCCTATGGCCATGAGCCATGGCGCAGGTGCGGAAGTGCAGCGGCCGCTGGCAACCGTGGTGATCGGTGGCCTGGTTACCGCTACTTTACTGACCCTGCTGGTGCTGCCCACACTCTATCTGGGGGTGCAGGAGCGGCGTTCGGGGGCGCCAAAAAAAGTAGCTGCCGCCATCGTTTTGCTGCTGGCGGGGTTGCCCGGGGTCTATGCACAGTCTGATGCGCCGCCGCAGCGGGTGCCGCTCGATACGGTGCTGCACCAGGCGGTGCGCAACAATCTTTCCCTGCAGTCGACCCGGCGGGAAGCGGGGTATTGGAGCCGGCTGTCGGCCGCACCGGCCGATTTCGGAATAACGCAGGCCGGCGGCGAATACGGTCATATCAACAGCTTTCAGGCAGATACGCGCTTTTTCCTGAACCAGTCCGTTACCCTGCCGGTCGTTTACCGGCAACAGCGCAACTGGCTGCAGGCGGAAGCAAAAAGCAAAACCTTGCAGGCCGACTGGAAACAGGTGGAGCTGCTGCGCCAGGTGAGAACGGCTTTTTATCAACTGGTGGAGCTGGAAGAAAGGGAGAAGCTGGTGGCAGCGCTCGATTCGGTATATGGCCGTTTTCTGGCAGCGGCGGCGCTGCGTCTCCAGGCCGGCGAGTCGAATGCCCTGGAAAAGGCATCGGCCGAGGCGCAGGTACAGCAACTGGCCCTTCAAAAAGCGGCTATCGAGGCCGACCGCAGCATTGTGCAGCAGCAATTGCTGCATCTCACCCGGGGTGAGGCGCCGATCAGGCCGGCTTATACCGATCCCGTTATGCCAGAAGGCAGGCCCGTGACCGACCCGGCGAATCATCCGCAATTGCTTTACCAGCAGCAGCAGTCGGTGTTGGCGCTGGCGCAAGGCGGACTGGAAAAAGCCAGGCTGGCGCCCGAACTGTCGGTCGGTTACGCGAACCAGTCGATCATCGGCTATGCCTCGAAAGACGGCCAGCGCCAGACCTATTACGGGGCGGGCGACCGTTTTCATATCGCCAGCCTGACTGTGGGCATTCCGCTTTTTATGCGGGCGACCAAAACCCGCATGCAGGCAGCGGGTATATTGGCCGATGCAGCCAACAGGCAGGCCGGTGAGGTGGAGAGTCAACTGAAAACCGATGCGACCAAACTACGGGCCAACTATGACCGTTACCGGCAGCAACTGGCGTATTACCGGCAAACGGGACTTCCGTTGGCCGAACAAATGAACCGGCAGGCCATGCTTGCTTTCAAAGAAGGAGAGATCGGTTACCTGGAGTGGATACAGTTGATGAACCAGGCGGTAGCTATCCGCCTGCAATACATCGATGCCCTGGCTGCTATCAACCGGGTGCTGATAGACATGGAATACGTTAACGCGAATTGAATTGTATGCAAAAATATCATTGGGTGCTTTTTATTATAACAATGCTGGCTGCCTGCAATGGCGCCGCGCCCGAAAAACAGCCGGCCGCCCCGTCAGATAGGGTGGCGGACGGAGTAACGCTTACGGCCGAACAGCGGGGAAACGCCGGTATTACAACCGGCAACGCCAAAGACACGACGGTTAGCGCAGAACTGCTGGTGAATGGCATGGTGGATGTGCCACCGCAGAATATTGTTTCCATTAGTTTCCCGATGGGTGGCTACCTGCGCTCTACCAAGCTATTGCCTGGCATGCATGTGTACCGGGGAGAAGTGATCGGGGTGATAGAAGACCAGGCGCTTATCCAGTTACAACAGGATTACCTGGTGACTTTGTCGCGGCTCGACTACCTTAAAAAAGAATATGAGCGGCAGAAAATGCTGAACGAGCACAAGGTGAATGCCGATAAGGTGTACCAGCAGGCGACCACCGATGTAAAATCGCAGGAAGCGATGCTGCGCGGATATGAGGAAAAGCTGCGGCTGATCGGCATCGATGCTGCCAGCCTCAATACGGATAAGATATCCCGGTCGGTGGTGCTGCGGTCGCCTATCAACGGGTATGTGTCGAAGGTGAATGTCAATATCGGGAAATATGTGAATCCGACCGACGTATTGTTCGAGCTGATCAATCCCGATGATATGCACGGCGCGCTGACGGTATTTGAACGGGACATTAACAAGATCAGGATCGGTCAGAAGGTGGAGATGGAATTTGTAGATGCGCCCGGAAAAACCTACGAAGGAGAGATCATTATTTTCACCCGCAATGTCAGCGATGACCGGAGCGGTACCGTGCATTGTCATTTTGAAACGAAGCCGAAAAGCCTGATGCCGGGCATGTTCCTGAACGCGCGCGTATTTCTGGACAAGAAGAAGGCGCTGACGGTTCCTTCGTCGGCGATCGTACGCATGTCGGGCAGGCAATGGCTGTTTGAGCAGATAGAAGGCAACCGGTTCAGGTTGCTGGAAGTGCGGGTCGATACGGTGAATAACGGACAATTGGCCGTGTACAGTGAAACAACCGACCTGCGCGGTAAAACGGTGGTGCTGCAGAATGCCCAGGTGCTGCTGGCGGCCATGCTCAACAAACCGGAAAACGACTAACCGGCGGCTGGCGTGGGCCTTTTGTAGGCTTCCCGCACGGGGCTCCAGCTATCGATTACTTTGCAATCGGTGAGCGCCAATGCGCTGTGCGGCACGTGGGCGGGTATCACCTGGACATTGCCGGCCCTGAAAACCGTGGTGATGCCCCCGATAGTCATTTGCAGCTCTCCTTCTGCGATATAGGTGATCTGCTCATTCTCGTGCTCATGCAAGGGGAGGACAGCGCCTTTTTTAATATCCCAGAATCCCAGGGTCGATTTTTCGCCGTGCAGCATTTTGCCGAACAGCCCCGGTAAAAATTCATGCGTTTCAATATCGTTGAGGTGTAACATGTTTGGTTGTTGTCTTACCCGTCAGGTGCCACCTGACGGGTGGAATTAATGTTCGAAAAGGCAGACGCTGCCGCCAACCCAGGCCTTGTCTTTGTTGTAACGTACGCCGATCATCTTGCCTTTGCTGAGGCGGGAAAGGTTGATGGCGGGTCGCGGACGATCCCATTCGTCTTTCCATAGGTACATCAGCCTGATTTCTGCCTTGGCGGGTACATCGGGTGTGGGTATTACGTCGGCGTAGGTTACCTTTTTCTGTAAAATCCAGTTTTCGGGGTCCTTGATGGCTTCCAGGTCGGCCGGCTTTACGTCGATCACCACGCCCTGGCCGGCAAAAGAGAAGAGCGGCTTCAGCACGTAATTTTCGAGGTCGGCAGGTATCTGCTTCAGCTCGTTCAGGTAAAAAGTGGGCGGCACATAAGGATGCCTGATCAGGGGCAGGGTGAATTTGCTGATGCGGTAAAACCAGTTTGGATGCGGTATCCATTCTACGTCGAGGTCTTGCGTGATATCGACAAAAGAGCCCAGGCTGCCCCGCTGCGCCTGCAGGTCGTCGAATATAACGCGGTTGTATATGCGCTTTACGGGTGTTTTAACGCCGTTGCGCATATAGAACAGCTTTTTACCTTCCTGTATTAATTCGGTTATACATACCAGTGAGATACCGGTGTATTCTTCGGTACAGTAGAAGTCGATGCGCGTTTTTTGCTCGTGGGGCTTGATCTCGAGCAGGATCACTTCTTCGGGCCGGTGGCCGCCGAGTATCAGCGCGCGCAGGTCTTCGATGTAGGTATCACGGGTATAACCGCCGAGATACTGGCTGTAATTGGCCGGTAGCCGGAAATGACGTTGTAGAACATCGGGGTAATATACCTGGAAGCCGAACAGGGTAGGGAAGCCCTGCATTTCGATCAGTTGCGGCTCCAGCTCACCGGCCTCATCGATGCATATCCCGAAATCGAAGGCGATCATCTGGGCCTTTGCTGTTTCGTTCGGCACCCTTTCGCCGGCGGGAATGCTCCGTTCGGTGGCTGCGCCGAAGCCGGGATCACAGATCACATCGATGATATGATCGCAGGCATCCAGCATTTTGGCGGTAAAACTCTTATCGACGAATACGGGTGTCTCGGCCACGCGAAA
>JBDHYM010000066.1:0-14848 GCA_039811405.1 Flavihumibacter sp.
CTGGTGTACAACCGGGAGGGGGCAAAGCACAAAAACAATTACCTGGAGCTGCGTTTCTGCCTTACGGGCAATGTTTATTGCCAGGAAAAGGAAACGGCCTGCCGGCATTGCAAGTACAACGAGGGGCTTAGCTGCTCGAACAAGCAGGCGAGCATCGATGTGCTGCGTTTTGTATTTAGCCCTACGCATCTTTCCCAGTTCACTGCGCCCGCGGGCAAGAATAAGAACCATACCGACGAGGTGGTTCGTTTCAAGCACCCTGCTTCGTTTTCCAAAGCCATCCAGTTGTGCAACCGCACCCGGTCGGTGCTTGACACCCTGCTGAACCATCCCTATTCGGGTTCGATGGAAAATATTTTCCTCAACGCGCAAATGCAGATGCTGTTGCTGTACAGCCTGGAATGCATGGTAGGGGAACGGGAAGAGATGGTGTTTAGCTGTAAATTCCTGGCGAACGATTCAGACCGCGAAAAGATTGAAAAAGCGCGGGAGGTGTTGTTACAGCACATCGGCGAACCGATCACGATCAAGGAGCTCAGCCGGAAAGTGGCCATCAACGAATGTTACCTGAAGAAAGGTTTCAAGGAAATGTATGGCACTACGGTTTTTGATTTTTACCAGGTGCAGCGTATGGAGCACGCGCGTTACCTGTTGTATGAGAAAGGGCTGAGCGTAACCGAGGTTTCGCTGCTGCTCGGTTACAGCTCTATTTCCCATTTCAGTACGGCGTTCAAGAAGCACACCGGCATCAAGCCCTGCGAGCTTCTCCTGCGCTGATCATTTCTTTTTCCCTTCCGTGCCGCGGTAATTATTGATGTCGCGGTCGAACAGGTAAAGGCCGCTCTTGTCTTCACCGATCAGCTCCAGCTTTTCATTGAGCGTGCGCGCCAGGCGTTCTTCTTCCATTTGCTCGGTTACATACCATTGCAGGAAGTTATGCGTGGCGTAATCTTTTTCTGCAAGCGCCAGGTGAACGATGTCGTTGATGCTGTCGCTCACTTTCAGCTCATGTTTCAGGAACTCGCTGAAACAGCTTTTCAGGCTGGTGAAGGTAAGGATGGGTTGCTCCAGCGGAGGTACCACACCGAAACCACCCCGTTCGTTGATGAAGGTGATCAGTTTCAGCATGTGCTCCCGCTCTTCGTCCGACTGCTGGTAAAAGAAAGCAGCAACGCCTTCCAGTCCCGGCTGGATATCGGCCCAGGAAGCCATGGCCAGGTAGGCCTGCGACGATTCGGCTTCCATTTGTACTTGTTTGTTCAGGGCTTCTGCAATGGATTTGAGTAGCATAGTGCGTGGTTTGTTCTGGGTAAAAATAAGTGAAAAGTCGACAGTAAAAAGTCAAAAGGCAAATGGGGACGCCTGGTTGCGAGGGACTATCCTCCTGTTTTTTGTAACAGAATTAGGGCAATTTTACGGGTTTTATGTAATAGAATCAGGGGTGTTAGACAGTAGAGTGGATATGGGCGGCAGCGTCTTTTACTGCGCTCAGCGTTTGCTCGATGTCGCTGCCGGTAAGGGCATTGTTCAAAAACCAGCTTTCGAAAGCAGAGGGCGGCAGGTAAATGCCTTGGTTCAGCAGGGCGTGAAAGAAACGGCTGAATTTGGCATTGTCGGCGGCGGCGGCCGTGGCGAAATCGACAACGGGCTGTTCGCTGAAGTGTACGCTGATCATGGAGCCGAAATGATTGATGACATACGGCTCACCGGCGGCTTTCAGCACGGTATTAATGCCTTCTTTCAACTGGCGGCCTTTTTCTTCCAGCTCATCGTAGATGCCGGGATTGTTTTTCAGTTCGGTCAGCAAAGTATAACCTGCTATCATGGCAATGGGGTTACCGCTCAGTGTGCCGGCCTGGTACACTTTCCCGACGGGCGCCACCATGTCCATGATGGCTTTTTTGCCACCGAAGGCGCCTACCGGCATACCGGCGCCGATCACCTTTCCATACGTAACCAGGTCTGCATCTATGCCCAACCGTTGCTGCGCACCGCCAGGCGCCAGCCGGAAGCCGGTCATCACTTCGTCGAAGATCAGCACCATGTCTTCGCGGTCGCAGATGCTGCGCAGTCCCTCCAGGAAACCCGGCGCCGGCAAAATGCAGCCCATATTACCTGCTACCGGCTCTACGATAATGGCGGCGATCTCGCCTTTGTTTGCCGCCACCACCTGTTCCACACCAGGCAGGTCGTTATAAGCGCAGATAAGCGTGTCATTGCTGGCGCCGCCGGTAACGCCGGGAACGGTTTGTATATCGAAGGTGGCAAGGCCGCTGCCGGCCTTTACGAGAAAAGGATCGGCATGCCCGTGGTAGCAGCCTTCGAATTTGATGAATTTGTTCCTGCCGGTATAGCCACGTGCCACACGAAGCGCGCTCATGCAGGCTTCGGTGCCGCTGCTCACCATTCGGACCAGGTCGATATTGGGCGCCATCGATTTGATCAGCTCAGCCATCTTTACCTCAAGCTCGGTCGGCGCGCCGTAGCTGGTGCTGTAACCGGCATATTCCCTGATGGCTTCCACCACCGGCGCATAGGCATGACCGAGAATCATCGGCCCCCAGGAAGCGATATAATCAATGTACTTTTTGCCTTCCACATCATACAGGTAGGCGCCCTGCGCTTTCTGTATGAATACCGGTGTACCGCCTACGCTTTTGAAAGCGCGAACGGGCGAATTCACACCACCGGGAATAGACAATTGGGCACGGTTGAAAAGAGCGGCAGATGTCATGACGGGTTTATTTAAGCACCAATGATTCTTACGAAATCGTGAACAAAATAAGTGGCGATGAGGTCGGCGCCGGCACGGCGGATGGACGTCAGCGTTTCGAGGATGGCTTTGTCTTCATCGATCCAGCCCATTTTGGCGGCGGCTTTGATCATGGCATATTCGCCGCTGATATTGTATGCACTAACGGGCACGGTCACCTGGTTTTTCACCTCGCGGATAATATCGAGGTAACTCAGCGCCGGTTTCACCATTACGATGTCGGCGCCTTCTTCTATATCGGCCAGGGTTTCTTTGATGGCTTCGATGCGGTTGGCGTAATTCATCTGGTAGGTCTTTTTGTCGCCAAAACCGGGCGCACTGTCGAGTGCGTCGCGAAAAGGCCCGTAAAAGCACGATGCATATTTGGCGCTGTAAGCCATGATGCCTGTATTGATGAAGCCATTTTCTTCCAGTCCCTTTCTGATCGCGCCGATACGACCATCCATCATATCGCTGGGCGCCACAAAGTCGGCGCCCGCTTTTGCATGGCTGATGCTCATTTTCACCAGCGCCTCTACGGTTGGATCATTGACGATCTGCCCGTTTTCGACAATGCCATCGTGCCCGTATGAAGAGTAGGGGTCCAGCGCTACATCGGTCATTACCACCATCTCCGGAACCGCGTCTTTGATCGCCTTTATGCTGCGTTGCATTAACCCGTTCTCATTCCAGGCTTCGCGACCGGTATTGTCTTTCCATTCGTCTTTGCATTTGATAAAGAGCAATACCGATTTAATGCCTTTCTGCCAGAGCGCTTTTGCTTCTTTCACCGTACCGTCGAGGCTGCGGCGGTAATAGCCGGGCATGGAAGCGATCTCCGTAATCACCCCTTCGCCTTCGTCGATAAAAAGCGGCGCGATGAGTTGCTCGGGGCGTACAACGGTTTCGGCCACCATGGCGCGCAGGGCGGGCGATTGTCTCAATATCCTGTTTCTTCTTTGCAGGTACATAGTCTATGCATTTAACCAGTTCACCGGATGCAGGCAGGCAAGCAGCAGCTTTTCTTCGGGCGATCCGGCAGCAGGCTGGTAGTTGTAATCAAATCGAACAGTAGGCGGCAGGCTCATCAGGATGCTTTCAATGCGGCCATTGGTTTTTAACCCGAACAGGGTGCCCCGGTCGTGGATAAGGTTGAATTCAGTGTACCGGCCGCGCCTGATTTCCTGCCAGTATTTCTGATCCGTTCCAAATTCAATGTCTTTGCGACGGGTAACAATGGGAATATAAGCATCCACAAAGCTGTCGCCGCAACGCCGGGCAAAGCCGATCCACCAGTCGGTGTCCCTGTCCCCCCCCGGTCGCTGGTGATCGAAAAAAATACCACCGATGCCGCGCCGCTCTCCATCGCGGTGCCAGTTCACAAAATAATCATCGCAGGTTCTTTTAAAGGCTGGATAGAAGCTGGTATCGAAATCATCACAGGCATTCTTCAGCACCTGGTGGAAATGTTTCGCGTCGTCTTCAAACAGGTAATAAGGGGTAAGATCGGTGCCGCCGCCAAACCAACGGTCGGTGGCACGGCCATCGCTGTCGTACAATTCGAACATACGGTAATTGCAGTGAACGGTGGGCACATAGGGATTAACTGGGTGTATCACCAGGCTCAGGCCGGCAGCAAACCATCCTTCGCCGTCGATCTTCAATTGCCTGCGCATGGCGTCACTTACTTTTCCATATACCACCGAAGTGTTCACGCCGCCTTTTTCGAAAACGGCACCGTTTTGTATTACTCTTGTCTTGCCGCCGCCGCCTTCGGCGCGTTCCCAACCGTCTTCTTTAAACCGGGCGTGGCCATCAATGGTTTCGAGCGCAAGGCATATCCTGTTCTGCAGGTCGTGGATATAACTGGTCCACGCGCGGGTATGTTCACTGAATTGTAAAAGGCTCATGACTATACAGCAAATTCTTTAACCGTATCAACAAAAGCGCGGGCATGATCAACCGGCACCTGCGGCAATATACCGTGACCCAGGTTGGCAATATGATGATGACCGCCAAAGGCTTTCAGCATTTCTTTCACGGCCGATTGTATCACGGGAACCGGCGCCAGCAGTTTGGCGGGATCGAAATTGCCCTGCAATACGATGTCATCGCCCGCAAAGCTACGGGCCTTTTGCGCGCTGACGCACCAGTCGATGCCCAACCCCGCGGCGCCGGTCGCTTTCATTTCTGCGAGGGCAAACCAGGCGCCCTTCGCGAAAAGTATGACGGGCACTTTGTTGCCCAGCGCCGCTACGATCTGGCGCATGTATCGTAGTGAAAGATGTTCAAAATCATGTTCGCCCAACAGTCCGCCCCAGCTATCGAATACCTGGAGCAGGTCGGCGCCGGCTTCTATCTGCGCCTGCAGGTAGGCGATCGTAGTGTCGGTGATCATTTGCAGCAGGCGATGCGCGGTTTCGGGCTGCTGGTAGCAAAAGGCCTTGGCTTCATCGAATGTTTTGCTGCCCTTTCCCTGCACCATATAACAAAGCAGCGTCCACGGCGAGCCGGCGAAGCCGATCAGCGGCACCCGGCCGTTGAGTTCTTTTTTGATGAGCCGGATGGCATCAAAAACATAGTGCAGCCGGTCGCGCACATCGGGTACGGTAACGCGGCTGAGGTCGGCGGCCGATTGAATCGGCGCCGGCAACACCGGGCCTCTGCTCTCGATCAGTTGAACTTCCAGCCCCATGGCCTGGGGCACCACGAGTATGTCGCTGAAAAGAATAGCCGCGTCCACACCGAGGCGATCAATGGGCTGAAGGGTGATCTCCGTTGCCAGCGCGGGCGTTTGGCAGCGCTCGAAGAAACCGTATTTTTCGCGTAGTACACGGTACTCGGGCAGGAACCTACCTGCCTGGCGCATCATCCATACCGGCACTCGTTCCGTTTTTTCTCCTTTCAATACGCGTAAGATCAGGTCGTTCTTCAGGTTCGTCATGTTGTCAGTATTTCCAGTGCCTGGTTGAGTAATGATTCTTTATCGGGCTGATCGGCTACCACCACCTTATTACCGCTGTGTTTTCGGATAGCCGTTGCCGTTGTATCGCCGATGGCAAAGGCGATGCTGTGGGGAGCCAGTTGGTTGGTGCTAAAGAAGCTGTCGGCGGCCGAGGGGCTAAAAAACAATACCCCGGCGTATTCACCGGTTATGGTATGTGCTACCGGCTGCGTATCATATACTTCAATTGTATTGAGATCGAAGCCGGCGCCGGTTAACAATCCCGGCAGTTCAGCGCGGTGTTTTCTTCCGCAGAAAAAAAAGATTTCATCCGGCTCTTCCTCTTCCATAATGACTGAAGCGAGCCCCGCACCATCGGGTGCCGTACCGGCAATGGCTTCTTCGCCAAACTGACGGGCCGCCAGCGCGGCCGTTGCGGGCGCGGTGCAGTAGATGCGCCAGTCGGGAATAATATCATCCATATGCGCGGCTATTGCCCGAACGGCTTCCTGGCTGGTGAATATAACGGTGGTCATCAACCGGAGAACCGATTCTATTTCATTGATGGTCTCGATGTCTTCCAGGGGAAATGTTTCTATGAACGGCAGGTTCTTTACGCGTACTCCCTTTTTGGCGGCTTGTTCCAGCAGCGGGGCAGGCAGGGTATTGGTGCTGATCAAAACCGGCCGGTCATCCATGATTCCTGCTTTTTGTTACCAATTCACCTGCACCTTCGTCGAGCAGCTCTTTGGCGGCCAGCATGCCGGTATGCGCCATTTCGTCTGCGTCTGCTGTTTTTTCTATGGGCAGGGCGGCGGAGCCGTCGGTGGCGTGGACGGCGCCGCGAAAATGCAGCCGGCCGTTTTCCACCTGCGCCAGCGCGCTGATGGGAGTGGAGCAGCCGCCCATCAGGGTATTGAGGAAATCCCTTTCTGTTTTCGTACAAAGCGCCGTTTCAGCATGGTTGAGCAGGTGCAGCTTCTCAAAAGAGGCTGCGTCGTTCTGCCGGCATACCACCATAATGGCCCCCTGGGCGGGCGCGGGCAGCATCCAGTCGAGGTTGACGGCGCTCGCAGGCCGCAAACCGATCCGTTCCAGTCCCGCCGCGGCAAAGATGGCGGCATCCCAGTTTTCTTCCTGCAATTTGCGCAGGCGGGTGTTTACGTTGCCGCGCAGGTTAACAAGCCGGTGTTGCGGATAGCGGTGCAGCCATTGGGCCTTGCGGCGAATGGAGCTGGTGGCGATAACGGCAGCGTAGTCGTCGCTGTGAAGAAAATCCGTTTCTTTTTTGGGAACCAGTATATCGCGGTGGTTGCCACGAGGCAATACGGCCGCCTGCAGAATGTCCTGTGCCAATTGGGTGGGCACATCCTTCATGGAGTGAACGGCAATGTCGATGCGGCCGGCCAGTAATGCGGCATCGAGCGCACGGGTAAATACACCCTGCACGCCCATGGCATACAACGGCGTAACAAGGTCGATATCGCCTTCGCTTTTCAGTGGGGCAAGCACGCTTTCTATGCCGTGACGCTGCAGCCCTTCCTGCACCAAACGGGCCTGCCACAACGCGAGCTCGCTGTCGCGCGTTCCAATGATAACCGGTTCCTGTTTCATGTTTAATTTACCCCAAAGCCAATGAAGTCGCTGATCGCTTCCAGGTACTGACAACCGCGCCGGTTGTGTACCCGCATTTTGGCGGCCATGTTATTCAGCACTTTCTGAATGCGGAAAGCCGCGTCTTCATGCGAAGCAAAGGTACTGGTACTGTTGTATTCTTCCAGCTTGCGTTTTACCTGGCCCAGCACGATCATTTGCTTGCGCATCTGACACCAGTCGGTGAACTCGGTCATTTGTTCATTGATGATGTAACGGGCTTTGGGCAGTTCCTGCATTCTTTTTTGCAGGGTTTCGTCTTTCATCCGCGACAAAGTGTCGACATTCAGTAACTGCTTGTTGGCGAGACCGGCAATGCCGGGGTGGATATTATTGGGAATGGAAAGATCGATGAACCACTGCCTGCGCCGGTTGTTGATCATTCCCGGTACGATGATCGACTCGGGCGCATTGGCTGCCACGATGATAATATCGGCAGTCGCCAGGCTGTCTGCGAGGGCTTCCAACGGTTGGGAAACGGCGCCCAGCTCACGGGCAAGTGTAACCGCTTTCTCGGCTGTTCTGTTGATCAGCGTAATCTGTTTGCAACCCAGGTAGTCGACCAGGTTCTTGCCGGTATTGCGGCCGATCTTGCCGGTTCCCACCAGCAGCACTTTCTTATTCGCGATGTCGGGTACGGCTTCGCGCAGGTACTGAACGGCGGCGAAAGCAACCGAAACCGTGCCGGCGCTGAGTGCCGTATTGTTTTTGATCTGCTTGGAAGCCTGCAATACCTGGTTGTACAGCCGTTCTATAAAAGAGCCGACCATCTGTGCTTCTTTGGCAATGCGGATGGCGGTTTTGATTTGCCCCACGATCTCATAATCACCCAGTATCTGCGAGTCGAGCCCCGCTGCCACTTCGAACAGGTGGTTGACCGCTTCCTTACCCCGATGGATATACGCAATTGATTTGAACAAGGCTGCGGGTTCGCCCGTTACCTGGCATAACAGGCTGATCAGTTGATCGGCGTCGCGCGCGATGCCATAGATTTCCGTACGGTTGCAGGTGGAGAGTACAAATACTTCAGCGATGGAAGATTGAGCCGCCAGTTGGAGAATGGCTTCGTATTGTTCGGGTTGAACGGCAAACCGGCTGCGCGTGGCGGCGTCGGATTTCTTGTAGCTGATACCAACCAGAAAAAATTGCTGCAGTTCTTTTGGATAATCTCCCATATATCTTTGTAATGCCGACACAAAAATACTTGCTCGCCGGTTAAGGCGCCAGGGGGAACTGTCAGGCGAATGTCATATTGTTGATTCATATTGTTTTTTAATCTTATTTCAATGTAATGAAACGTGGAATAGTGCTGATGAACCTGGGCTCTCCCGACTCAACTTCGGTCAGCGATGTGCGCAGGTACCTGAATGAATTCCTGATGGACAAACGGGTGATCGACGTGCCCTGGTTATCGCGTCTTTTACTGGTTAGAGGCATCATTGTTCCTTTCCGGGCGCCTAAATCGGCGGCTGCATACAGGAGCATCTGGACCGATGAAGGCTCGCCGCTGATCGTGCTTACCCGTCAACTGGAAGCGGCTGTGCAGGAAGGCATGCACGATCCGGTTACCATCGCCATGCGGTATGGCAATCCGTCGCCACGGCAGGCGTATGAAGAATTGCTTCGCCGTGAACCATCGCTCGAAGAGGTGCTGGTGATACCGTTATACCCTCATTTCGCGATGAGCAGCTATGAGACCGCCGCCGAATATGCGAAAGAACAATATGCGGAAGGCGGTTATGGCTTCCGGCTGCGCGTATTGCGCCCTTATTACAATGATCCGGCTTATATTGACGCCCTCGCCGCCAGTATCCGACCGTACCTGAATAGTGACCACGATCATATTCTTTTCAGCTATCACGGCGTACCTGAAAGGCATATAACCCAGAACGACCCGGCGGGCACCCACCACCTGTTATCGCCCGATGCCTGCTGTCAGTCGCCCGGTATACAGGCAACCTGTTACCGGTACCAGTGCCTGCACACTACGCAACAGGTGGCGGAAGAGCTGCAACTGGCGCCCGGCCGGTTCAGTATCTCTTTCCAGTCGAGGCTGGGCCGTGAAGAATGGCTGAAACCCTATACCGCCGTACGGCTGGCGCAAATGCCGGCAGAGGGGATCAGAAAGCTGCTGGTGGTCTGCCCGGCCTTCGTGAGCGATTGCCTGGAAACACTGGAAGAAATTGCCGTAGAGGGCCGCGAAATATTTTTACATGCCGGCGGAGAGGCTTTCACGATGATCCCCTGCCTGAACCTTCATCCCAAATGGGTAGAAGCGTTGCGCGGCTATATCAGTGAACCCCAAACAGCGGAGGCGTGATGTATCCCTACCTGAAAGCCCTGCATATCATATTTGTGGTAACCTGGTTTGCCGGGCTTTTTTACATGCCGCGTTTCTTCATTTACAATACCGAAGCGGGCGACCGGCCGGAGCCGGAGAAGCACATTATACGCCGGCAACTGGGCATCATGATGCGTCGGCTCTGGTATATCATCACCTGGCCCTCGGCGGTGATCACCCTGGTGCTGGGACTTACCGTGATGGTAACGGGGCAGTGGGACCGGCTGCTGGGCCAGGCCGCCGGCCGCTGGCTGCTGGTAAAGCTGGGATTCGTGCTGTTGCTGTATGGTTACCACTGGAGCCTGCACCGTATTTACAAACAGCAGGAACGGGGAGAATTCAGGTACAGTTCGGGGAAATTGCGGGGCTGGAATGAGGTCTCGACGGTGCTGTTGTTCGCCATCGTGTTCCTGGCAACCGTAAAACAAAGCCTGAGCTGGCTGTATGGCGCCGCCGGTATTATGGCCCTGGGCCTGGTACTGATGATAGCCGTGAGGCTGTACAAAAAAAGCAGGGAGAAAGCCGGCAATAAAAAACAGGCTTCCTGAAAAAGAGGAAGGGGGCAAGACTACCCCCTATTTTAACCCCTAAACCCTAAACCGTAGAAAAAATTACGGTTAGACTATTTCAACGTCTAACCCGTCCAATATTGTATAATAGCACCTGTACATTTCGATGATTGACTGCTTTGGGAGATAATTCCAGAAACTGTGCCAAAACTCCGTTTTGTGGAAAACTGCTGCCGTATTAGCCCTTGAGAATCACATTTTTAATAAGATATATGAAATTTTAACAAGTATCGTGTAAACAGGTAGAATGATTACGCGGGCAGGGTCGTAAATGACCATAAGGCGCTTAGTAAGAATACTGTCGGGCGGCATCGGGTTTACCTGGGCAATATTCCCCGGCTGCCATTTGCGGCTGCTTTGTAGATCGCATCGATCACAATCATGTCTTTCAACCCCTCTTCGCCGGTGATATGTGCAGGAAGCTGGCCACCGGCTAACAATACGGCAGCAATGGCATCCATCTGGACTGCCTGCTGGTTGGTGACGGGAAAACGGAAAGGACCTGCTGAGCTGCGGCCCTTGAAGGGGCCGTAACTAATTGCGGGGCTCAATTCAAAGAAACCGTTTTTCGCTTTTGCATATACCCGGTCGTAGTTTTCGCCATAAGATGTTTTTGATTCGGCGATGGCTCCTGAAGGGAAGCGGAGCTGCCAGCTTATCGACTCTTCAATCTCTTGGAAGAACGGGCGGGTTACCGGGCCAAACTGTGCAGTAATATCCACCGGCTCTTCACCTGTTATGTACCTGGCGGCCTGCACGCAGTAGATGCCGATATTCATCAGCGGACCGCCACCGGACAATGCTTTTTTGAAATGCCAGTCGTCGCCGCTGTCGAGGCGGTAACCGAGCGCCGACTCGACCCGCTCCACCGGTCCGAAAACTTTATTTTGTCCCAGCCGCGCCATTTCCTGGTTATAGGGTTCATAATGCAAACGATAACCGACGGCCAGGGCAACGCCGGCTTTCCGGCAGGCAGCGATCATCTCGCGGCAGTCATCCGCGGTGAGCGCCATTGGTTTTTCAACGATCACATGCTTACCCGCCGCGGCCGCCCTGATCAAATATTCTTTGTGCATGCCGTTGGGAAGCACTACATATACAAGATCAATGTCTTTGTTCGTGGCTATCCGGTCAAAGGTTTCGTAAGAGTAGCAGTTCTTATCGGGTAGCTCAAACCGTTGCTGCCAGCTGATTTTCTTTGAAGGTGTTCCGGTAACGATACCTGCCACGCGGCAATACCTGCTTTCCGCAATGCCGTCGGCCAGGTAACCGGCATAGCGGCCGAGCCCGCATAAGGCCACCTGCAGCTTTTTGGCTGTTTTTCCCGATACCCGTTCCTTTCCCTGTTGGTTGTTCAGCAGAACCACACCGGTTCCCACGGCCGCTTTCAGAAAATCTCTTCTTTGCATGGTCTTATTAGTAGTCCGGGCCAGGCCAATATTACACTTATGGAGAAGTCTTTCTCCCGGGGCCTTGCCGTCGAATTTTCGTAACTTCGCGTGCATTTCACAGACGATTTTTCGTAAATCATTAAGTATCAGTTAGTTTTGTATGTCAGCCAAATATCGTGAGTTCAGCCAGTTAAACCTTCCCCATATCGGGTCGGAGGTGCTTGATCGCTGGAACCGGCAGCAGGCATTTGAAAAGAGCGTGTCCCTGCGCGATGGCGCCGTTCCCTTTGTTTTTTATGAAGGCCCGCCGAGCGCCAATGGCATGCCCGGTATTCACCACGTCATCTCCCGCACCCTGAAAGACCTGGTATGCCGTTACAAGACCATGCGCGGTTTCCAGGTGAAACGCAAAGGCGGCTGGGATACCCACGGGCTCCCGATCGAACTGGGGGTGGAGAAAGAGCTGGGTATCACCAAAGAAGATATCGGTACCAAAATTTCTGTAGAAGAATACAACCGCAAATGCCGGGAGGCCGTGCTGCGGTTCAAACACAAATGGGACGATCTCACCCAGAAAATGGGGTATTGGGTTGACCTCAACGATCCCTATATCACGTTTGAGAACAGCTATATTGAAACCCTCTGGTGGTGCCTGCAGCGCCTGCATAAAAAAGGATTGTTGTATAAAAGTGTCAGCATCCAGCCTTATTCGCCGGCAGCGGGTACGGGATTAAGCTCACATGAGCTGAACCAGCCGGGCACCTATAAGGATGTCAAAGACACCAGCGTGGTGGCCATGTTCAGGGCGGTGCGGAACAAAAACAGCGAGTTCCTTTTTACCGCTGCCGCACAAGACCCGCGTGCCGATCAGGAAGAAGTGTTTTTTATGGCCTGGACCACCACGCCGTGGACCCTCCCTTCCAACCTTGGTCTTACCGTGGGCCCCGCCATCGATTATGTGCTGGTGCGTACGTTCAACCCTTATACGCACCTGCCGGTGAACGTAGTGCTGGCCAAAGCCCTGCTGTCCAAATATTTCAAGCCCGAGAACGAGAATGCCGATGAAGCGGGTTATGGCCCCGATGCCAAACAGCTTCCCTGGCGCATACTCACGGCCTTCAAAGGCAAAGACCTGGAGGAGCTGCGCTATGAGCAGTTGATGCCGTATGAAGCCAATGTGGTTGAAAAGACAGGCGGCGACCCCTTCCGTATATTGCTCGATGGGTTTGTTACCACCGAAGACGGTACGGGCATAGTTCACACCGCGCCGGCTTTTGGCGCCGACGACTATAAAGCAGGTAAGAAGTACGGTATCGGTATTCTCACGCTGGTGGACCGCGAGGGGAAATTTGTAAATGGACTCGGTGAATTCAGCGGCCGTTATGTGAAGAATTATAAAGACGAGAAAGAGTATGTGGATGTCAATGTCGACATCAGTGTGAAGCTGAAAAAAGAGAACCGCGCTTTCAAAGTAGAGAAATACGAGCACAGCTACCCGCATTGCTGGCGCACCGACAAGCCGGTATTGTATTATCCGCTCGATGCCTGGTTCATCAGAACCACGGCCATCAAAGACCAGATGGTGGAGCTGAACAAGACCATCAACTGGAAGCCCAAAGCCACCGGTGAAGGCCGCTTCGGCAACTGGCTGGAGAATATGGTCGACTGGAACCTCAGCCGCAGCCGCTTTTGGGGAACGCCCCTGCCCATCTGGCGTACCGCCGACGGTACCGAAGAGATATGCATCGGCTCGATTGCCGAGCTGAATGCCGAGATACGCAAGGCGGGTGAAGTGCTGGGCGGCGAGGTGAATAAGAATTACCTGCACGATGGCATTCTTGACCTGCATAAACCGTATGTGGACGAAGTAATACTGGTCAGCCCAACGGGCAGGCCTATGCGCCGCGAACCCGACCTGGTTGACGTATGGTTCGACAGCGGCGCCATGCCTTATGCACAATGGGGCCTCGATTATGAAAAGCTGGCGGCAGGCAGCGACCGGCCGTTCAACGCGCCTTTCGACCGCAACTTCCCGGCCGACTTCATTTGCGAGGGGGTTGACCAGACCCGCGGCTGGTTTTATACCCTGCACGCGCTGGCTTCGCTGCTCTACGGCAGCGTGGCGTATAAAACGGTGGTGTCGAACGGGCTGGTGCTCGACCGCAATGGCAATAAGATGAGCAAGCGCCTGGGTAATGTGGTTGATCCCTTCCAGACCATCGACCAGTTCGGCGCCGATGCCACCCGCTGGTACCTGATCACCAATGCCTCGCCCTGGGACAGCCTTAAGTTCGATATCGAAGGCATCCGGGAAGTACAGCGCAAGTTCTTCGGCACCCTGTATAATACTTACCAGTTTTTCGTATTGTACGCCAATGTGGATGGCTTTGCGTTCAAAGAGGCGCCCGTGAAATGGGACGACCGCCCCGAGATCGACCGCTGGATATTGTCTAGCCTGCAGACCCTGGTGCAGCAGGTAACGGCTGCCTTCGATGATTATGAGCCCACTACGGCGGGCCGCCTGATCGATTCGTTTGTGGATGAGCAACTGAGCAACTGGTACGTGCGTCTTTGCCGCCGCCGTTTCTGGAAAGGCGATTACAGCACCGACAAGATCAGCGCCTACCAGACCCTGTATGAGTGCCTGGAAACGATCAGCCGGCTGATCGCCCCGGTAGCGCCGTTTTTTGCGGACTGGCTGTTCGGCAACCTCGATGCGGTTACCGGCCGGTTCGGCGCCGAATCGGTGCACCACGTGCTGTATCCCGAAGCCGATACGAGCCGTATCGATGCGGCGCTGGAAGAGCGCATGCGCCTGGCCCAGGATGCCTCGTCGCTGGTATTGTCGCTTCGCAAGAAGGTGAACATCAAGGTTCGCCAGCCGCTGCAGAAAATACTCATCCCCGTACTCGACCCGGCCATGAAAGCCCAGTTGGAAAAAGTGGAAGACCTGGTGAAATCGGAAGTGAACGTAAAAGCGGTGGAGTACCTGACCGATGCCGACGGCTTTATCAAAAAGAAGATCAGGCCTAATTTCCAGGCCTTGGGCAAGCGGCTGGGCGCCAAAATGAAAGCGGTTTCACAGGCGATAACCGCCTTTAGCCAGGCCGATATTTCGAGACTGGAAAAAGAAGGTTCTTATTCTTTGGAAATTGATAGCGAACCCTTAATATTACAAATCCATGAGGTTGAAATTAC
>JBDHYM010000067.1:0-14572 GCA_039811405.1 Flavihumibacter sp.
AGAGCGGTCGAATGCGGCGGTCTTGAAAACCGTTGACTGTAACAGGTCCGGGGGTTCGAATCCCTCTCTCTCCGCTTTCACCAGCCGGAGCTTTAGCGTAGGCTGGTTTTCTTTTTTTTATCAGCCATACTTTCTCTGCCCGGCCGGTTTCAGCGGACAAGGTCCGTTGAAGATGTTAACCATAACCCCTTTCAGCCTGTTTTCACCAGCCGTGCGCCTACGCTAAAGCTTCGGCGCAAGCGTAAGCTTTAGCGTAGGCTGGTTTTCTTTTTATTAACCATACTTTCTCTGCCCGGCCGGCGAAAATGGACGAGGTCCGTCTTCGCTGTTGATAGGATTAGGGTTAAAACACCTGTTTTTGGCTGCATACACAGCAATACTTTTGCTATGTGTATTATGTATATATTTTAAAATGCAGCAATGGCGAATTTTACAAGGGATGTACATCTGATCTAAGAGTCAGGTATCAAAGACATATGAATGGCGGCGTGCCGGCTACTGCCAATTGCTTACCTGTAGAATTGGCATTTTATTGTGCATTTAAAGACAAGTATGCTGCATTTGATTTCGAGCGGTATCTAAAATCGGGATCAGGCAGAGCATTTACGAAAAAAAGATTGGTTCAGGTAAGGGATTAGTTTATTGATTGTGTTGTTTTCGGCTCGATCAAAAGCCTAAGCACTGGCACGCAATGTTCGATTGTAGTCCTGGATATTCTTTTGTTATTAGAGTCGAAGCATTAACTACTTATATTTCTCGCAACTGCCTTGAAAGCAGTCCTGTCCAACTTCGGAGGTGTGTTTTCGGAGTAGTTAAACGCAATGCTATTAAGGTATGCAGCAATTTTAAGCCTTTCCTGCCAGCTAAGGCTCCTGTAGTAGCTGGAATGGTTTGCTGCCTCCGCTGCTGTTTGCGCTTTAAAGGCAAGGCGGTTTAAACGAAATGCAGACATGCTCAAATGTACATTATTTTATTAACCGTGCCGTTCCTTTTGAAAGCGGAAAGCTGGTGTAAAGCCCGATATTTCAACAAAACGCATTGATCCCCCGTTCAATCGCTCCTTCGAGGTTCAGCATCTCACTATTGCATATCGAATACCAACGGTCGGCAGAAAACGCCTGAAATAATTATGTAAATTTATCAATGTGCTTAAAGCCATAGCTACAAATGAATTTTCAAAGCATCATTCCCGATAAATCAATAGCCCTGTTTGTCAGGAATATCTGGGTGTTTGAAAATGACAACAGTACACAGACTTGTTTACCTTTTTTTGCGGACGGATATACGGGATTGATGTTTCAACAGTCTGAAAAAGGCTTAACGGTCAATCCGCACAATAAGAGAATGCCCGAAATATTTTTGTACGGACAAACGATAAGGCCGATAACACTTGAAATAAGCGGAGCATACAAGGTTATTATCTTTCAGTTCTATCCGTTTGTATTAAAAGCATTTTGGGGAATAGCCCCCGAAAGCATCAACGACAATTGCTATTACTTGGACAATACGTTAGGAACAAATATAGAGGAATTGACGAACAAACTTTTGTCTGCACCTACTGTCGAAGATAAAATCAATATTATGTCAGATTTACTGCTGATGTATTTTGAAAAGAAGAAAAGCAACCTCGATTTTTCTGTAAGACGATCCATTCAGCATATTATAGACAGCAAAGGTTTGGTTTCCATCAAAGACATTGCCGAAAAAGAAAAGTTGAATAACAGGACTTTTGAAAGACGGTTCTTAAAAGAAACAGGGCTTCCTGCCAAACAATTTGCCAAAATCATACAGTTTCAATCTTCACTTGAACAACTTACAGCAAAAGGCTACAAAAAGCTCACGGATATTGTTTATGAAAACGGCTTTTCCGACCAATCGCATTTTATCCGTGTGTTCAAGGCTTTTACAGGCAAAACACCAAAATCGTTCAACACAAAATAACATCGTGTCGTTTTTATTCTATTTTAAGTTTCGGCATGTCCCAACCTTTGCAGAAACAAAATGGGAATAACATGAATATCGTCGTATTTGGTGCAACAGGCACCGTAGGAACCGAAATCGTAAAACAGGCATTAACGAAAGGTCATCAGGTAACGGCCTTTGTGAGAAATCCAGAAAAATTTTTACTGCCGGAAAACACAGATTTAAAAATATACAAAGGCGATGTGCTAGACCTGAAAGAGTTAAAAAAGGCATTACAAAACCAAGAAGCTGTATTATGTGCTTTGGGAGACGGAAAAATCGGCCAGATCAGAGGCGCAGGCACTAAAAACATCATTGAAGCGATGAATGATACAGGCGTGAAACGATTGGTTTGTCAATCGACCATTGGTGCGGGAGACAGTTACGAAAACCTGAATTTTATGTGGAAATATGTGATGTTTGGGTTTCTCCTCAAAAGGGTATTGCCAGACCACAATCTTCAGGAACAATACATACAGCAAAGCAATCTTGATTATACCATAGTACGACCGGGTGCATTGACCAATGGTGCAGTTACGAACGCCTATAAAATCGGGTTTGGAAAAGATTTGAAAAAGTTGTCTTTAAAAATAAACCGGGCAGATGTAGCGGATTTTATGTTGCGACAATTGGCTTCACCAGATTATGTTGGAAAGTCGGTCAGCATATCCAACTAGTGCATTTATGAAAACCCCGGAAATAGTATTATCTGTATCTATAACTTTGTCTGCATTGAAAATGACCCATGCGGAAATACCGGAACTTTCTCTTTTACGTCGTTACCATAGTTGTTTTTTCTTTCCTGATCGTGTACATCATCGGCAAGGGGCAATTGCTGGAAAAAAGGAAGGCCGCTTCTTTTAACCCGCCGATCGCTGCTTCCACCTGGGAGCAGTTCAAGGAAACCTATATCCATAACCTGACCCATCCGCTGGCAATCCTGCTGTTTCAGATAATCACCATTATCCTCGTAGCCCGGGCGTTTGGGTACCTTTGCAAAAAGATCCGGCAGCCCACGGTGATCGGTGAAATTTTCGCAGGCATCTTCCTGGGGCCCTCCTTTCTTGGTCACTGGTGGCCGGAAGTTTCGGGGTTTCTTTTCCCGGCAAACTCCCTGGGCAACCTGCAGTTCCTGAGCCAGATCGGCCTGATCCTTTTCATGTTCGTCATCGGCCTGGAGCTTGATCTGAACGTGCTTAGAAATAAGGCCAAAGACGCCATCGTGGTAAGCCACGCCAGCATCATTTTCCCGTTTATGCTGGGCACCCTGCTCTCCTATTACCTGTACAGCAGGTTTGCGCCAGACAATATTCCTTTCCTGGCCTTTGCCCTGTTCACCGGCATTGCCATGAGTATTACCGCCTTCCCCGTACTGGCCCGGATCGTCCAGGAACGTGGACTGTCAAAAACAAAACTTGGTGCCATTGTTATCACCTGCGCTGCGGCCGACGACATCACAGCCTGGTGCATCCTCGCCGTGGTGATCGCCATTGTAAAAGCCGGGTCGCTGGTCAGCTCGCTGTACACCGTACTTATGGCCCTGGCTTATGTGATCTGCATGCTGAAGCTGGTTCAGCCTTTCCTGAAACGGTTGGGCGATAAATATGCCAGCAAGGAAACCCTGAGCAAACCCGTAGTCGCGGTATTTTTCATTACCCTGCTCCTCTCGTCTTTTCTGACGGAAGTGATCGGTATTCATGCCCTTTTCGGGGCTTTTATGGCGGGTGCGATCATGCCGGCAAATGCCAGTTTCCGCAGCCTCTTTATTGGTAAGGTAGAAGATGTGGCAGTGGTGTTGCTGCTTCCCCTGTTCTTTGTGTTCACCGGCCTCAGGACCCAGATCGGTTTACTGAACAACGGCAATCTCTGGCTGGTATGTCTCCTGATCATCGCAGTAGCCGTAGCCGGAAAATTTGCCGGCGGCGCCCTGGCTGCCCGGTTCGTAGGTCAAAGCTGGCGCGACAGCCTCTCGATCGGCGCCCTGATGAACACCCGCGGGTTAATGGAGCTGGTGGTGCTGAACATCGGGTACGACCTGGGCGTGCTGACGCCGGAAGTGTTCGCCATGATGGTGCTGATGGCCCTGGCCACCACCTTTATGACAGGGCCTGCGCTGGATCTTATCAACCGGTTTACACCAGACCCCACAGCAATAACGAAAGCGGAAGAAACAGCGGGGGCTGCCTACCGCATCCTGATCTCGTTCCGCATCCCCGCCAAGGGCCTCGCCCTGCTTCGCCTGGCGAACATGTTTGTAAAGAGCTCCGTATCGCCATCGCGTATTACAGCCCTGCACCTGTCGCCCAGCACCGAGATCAACCAGTATACCCAGCAGGAATATGAAACAGCGAGTTTCGCGCCCATTCTCCGGGAAGCGAAGCTCCTGGATTTACCCGTTACCACCCTTTATAAACCGGCGCTCGATGTTCCGGAAGAGATCGTTCATACGGCCAACAACGGGCACTTCGACCTGCTGCTGGTGGGCGTCGGCTCATCCGTTTACGAAGGCACCTTGTTGGGGCGCATTCTGGGCGTCACCAATAAGATCATCAGCCCCGATCTGCTCTACGATACCATTACGGGCCGGGAAAAGCTTTTCGACACGTCCAGCTTTGATGAGCAGGTGCGGTACATCACCCGCGGAGCAGCCATTCCCGTCGGCTTTTTCATCGACAAGGGAATGACGGCGGCCGGGCATATTTTATTGCCGGTATACAGCGAGGCAGATGTTTTCATGCTGGATTATGCGATCAGGCTTGCGCAAAACAGCGAAGTTCGGGTGACCGTCGCCGATAATGCGGGCGTCATTAAGAACAACGAAACGCTTACCGCCAAAACAGCGATGGCTGCCAATATCCGGGTAAACGGGCAACGCGATTTCGACAGCAGTTTCCTGGCCGGCCAGCAACTGCTGCTGGTAAGCATCGATAGCTGGAGAACAATAGTGGAGGAAGGAAGCAGTTGGTTGCCCGATACGCCTTCCGTACTGATCATCAAACCCTGACGGGAACTATCCTTTTTCGTCGACCGGCAGGCGCATCGTAAACGTTGTTCCTTCTCCTTCACGGCTGTCGACCTTGAGCTCGCCGCCATGCACCTTGGTAACGATGTCATAACACATGCTTAAGCCCAGGCCTGTACCCTGCCCCGTTGGTTTCGTGGTAAAGAATGGCTGGAAGATTTTCTCCAGCACCCTGGCCGGCATTCCGTTTCCATTGTCGATCACCTGCAGCTCAACCATATCGCCCGATCTCCTGGTGCGTACGGTAACCGACGGCTCGTAACCCGGCAGGTTTTCTTTCTTTTTTTCCGTTACCGCATAAAATGCGTTGGTCAGCAGGTTCAATACCGCGCGGCCGATATCCTGCACAACGATCGTTACAGGGGGTATATTCGGGTCCAGGTCGGTCTGCATAGCGGCATTGAACGATTTATCGCGGGCGCGAAGACCGTGAAAAGCCAGGCGCAGGTATTCATCGGCGATCTTGTTGATATCAGCCGGCTCTTTTACCAGGTTATTGTTGTTCCGGCTGTGCTGCAGCATGCTTTTCACAATGGCATCTGCCCGGCTGCCATGGTGAAATATCTTCTCTTCATTCGATATAACATCAGCCGCAAGGTCTTTGGCCGCCGCCGCATTGCCCTTTTCGAGCTCTTCGCTCATTTCGGCCAGCAGCTCTTTGTTTATCTCAGCGAAATTGTTGATGAAATTGAGGGGGTTCTGGATCTCGTGCGCTATGCCCGCAGTGAGCTCTCCCAGGGAGGCCATTTTTTCCGACTGCACCAATTGGTTTTGCGTTGCTTTTAACTCCTCCATTTTCTGGTGCAGGTCGCGGGTCCTGATCTCCACCTTTTTCTCCAGTATCCTGTTCTCTTTTTGCAGCATCCGGTAGCGGATCCTGATAATGCTGTAGATGATGGCGGTACCCAGCAAAAAGAAAAGCAGGTAAGCCCACCAGGTTCGCCACCACGGGGGCAGTATAGTGAAACCGACCATTGCCGGCCTGCTCCAGACACCATTGAAGCCCCTTGAGATGACCTTGAATGTATAGTCGCCGGGCTTTACGTTGTAATACACCCGTGAGAATGCTTTGCCGGTTATGTCTGACCAGCTTTCATCTTTTCCTTCCAGCAGATAGCGATACACTATTTTCTCCCGCGCCCGCGGGTCGATATTGGCAAAGCTGAAGCTGAAAGAGTTTTGGTCATAAGGAAGCTTCAGCCCCACAGGTAGCTGGAAACCGGTAGACAGGCTATCCCAGCTAATATTGTTTTCAACGAGAAAGCCTGCGTCTGCCGGTAATTTGTCTTTGGTAAACGCAGCCGTGCCGATCCAGAGGCTGTCTTTGTCGTTCATACCGTCGGCAAGGCTGGCGCGGTTTACAAACGACGGACCCTGATCCATGATATTCATCCCCTTGATCAGCACCACGGGAGGCGTGGTATCGATGCGGGGGTACTGGTGTGCAATGGTCAGCACCGGCGCCGCGCCCCACCATGTTTCACCCGAGGAACTGACGAGAGCGGTCGACTGGTTATAATCATTGGACGGGAATCCGGATGATTTGGCGAAGTTGTAGAACGTCCAGGGCTGTTTTTTTTCAAGCGGTTGCCTCACCCTGGTTATCCCGTTTTCCGTTCCGATAAACAACTGCCCTTCCCATTCCACCATATCAAAAAGGCTCGGTGGCAGCATACCGTTGACGGATCCTACATTCGTGATCGTTTTCAGACCGGAGTCGAGTTTGGAAAAACCTTTGTCGCTGCCGATGAATATATCGCCAGACGATGATTCCAGTATCATGGAACTGTAATTCCCCGTGAGGCCATTGGCATCGGTAATGGTTCTGTAGGTGCCGGATAAGGGATCTATCAGCACTGTGCCGCGTTCGGTACATAACCATACCCGGCCCCGGCTGTCTTTCCGGGTGATAAAAACCAGGTTGGAGATGAGCCCGGCATTTTCATCAAACTGTCGCAGGCTGTCGGTTCGGGGATTGTACACCAGGAGACCGTTTCCGCCGGCAAACCAGAAGTTTCCCGACGAATCCGGAAAGCCCATGAAGCTGATGCTATTGATCTTGTTCCAGGCGGTGTTGTAAGACGTAATGGTACCCGCAGGCAGGTCGATGATGGCAAAGCCCCCCACCGTACCCAGGAAGAAAATATCCGGCCCGATCGGAACGATCTGCCGGTGCTCATTGGCGGCAACGCCCGGGGGAAACCGGAATAAGAACAGCCGTTGTAAAGCGGGGTCGTAAATATTGATGCCCTTGTAAGTGGCCAGCCAGATCCGGCGCTTTGAATCTTCGGCGATGCCCCATACGTCTTTGCTTGCCAGCCCGTCTTTTTCAGAAAAATGATCGGCCATCATACCATTCGGATCCAGCAGCAATACACCGTCGCTGTTGGTCCCCATCCAGATCATGCCATCTTTGCCAATCATGCCCGCCGAGGGAAAATTATTCACCCGCACCGATGCGTTGGTAACCATGGTTCTTGATCGTTTGCTCCTGGTATCATATACCAGCAGGGTGTCGTTCGTTGCCAGCCAGACCTTTCCGGCAGTATCGGTAAAGACATCATACGTGAGGCCCGAATAACCCTGTTCGGGCCCGAGCCGCGAAATGACCTGGTCTTTCAGCGACACGGCATACGCGCCGGCAGAAAAACTGCTGATCCAGTGATTGCCCAAAACGTCTTCGTCGAAATCATAGGCCAGGTTCACCGGCAAACCGGCGGCTGCATCCAGTACCCGCATAGCAGAGAAAACGGTATCGATAATGCCCACCTTATCGCCGAAAGCCAGCCACATATACCCGGCGCTGTCAACATGCACGCCGTACAGGTTTTTTTCTTCTTTTTGCCCCTGGCCCAGGGGCAGCCTGGCGGTGCGCCGGTTGTCTATATCGACCAGGAAAAGTCCCCCACCGTTGCGTGCGCCCCAGAGCCGGCCTTTCTGATCGATATCAAACCGGCCAATGCCGGGTATTGCTATACGTTCAACAATACCCGTTTTTAGGTCGATCCTGTAAATGCCTGATTTCAGCGCAGAGAGCAGCAGTCTTCCCGCAGCATCCGTTTTTAGCTGCGCCAGTACCTCGGTGCCGCCGGTGTCGTCTTTGTCGAAAAAATTATAACTGTAAATCTCCGTTCCCGTATAACGTGCCAGTCCCCGTTCGGTGGCGATCCAGGTACTGCCGTCGGCGTCGTTGGCGATAGCCAGCACTTTGCTTCCCGGCAGGCCTTCGGGTGGCCCCAGGCGGGTGGCTCCTGCCAGTCCTTTTCCCCAGAGGGCAGGTCCCGGAGTGGTTATGATTTCCGGCGCGGGAAGCCTGAATCTTTTATACGCGGCCGGCTCGTATTTCAGCGAATCCCATAAAACCGGGATCGTACGAAGTTTATTCCAGTCGAATGAAATTGTTTGCAGCGGTTTTTTCAGCGGCCTGAATTCGTTGACAGAAAAAGGCTGCGAAGGCAGTTTGTTTATATCGAACCGGAAAACCGTTTTCCGGGGCAAGCTGTCTTTCGGATAGTAACGCCAGGGGATGATGTGTGCCTCCGGAAGAGTAAAAGCTTTCGCTTCCGGTATTGCATAATGAGCGCGCTGGTCATCGGCGGAAATTTCCTGGCGCGACCGGCAGGAAGCCAGTTGCAGCAGGCAAAAAGCGGCAAGCGCCAGCCGGAACAACGGCCGGGAATCAAACCCCTTCTTCATGGTAAATGGTTTAGCAACTGGTTGTTGGTTGGGCGTCTGTTCCAAGCTAGCTTATTTTCCGCTAAAAAAGCATGCACGCGGCGCTTAAGTAGAATAATCTGTTTAGTTTTAAACCGGCGTTGAAAAATAAGCACCTGAAAAACGGTCTATGAAGAAAATAGGATTTTTATCGTTCGGGCATTGGGCCAAGCACCCCGCCTACAAAGCCCGTACTGCAAGCGATACCCTGCTCCAGTCGATCGACCTGGCGGTTGCCGCCGAAGAGATTGGCCTCGACGGCGCCTATTTTCGGGTGCATCATTTTGCGGCCCAGTTGGCATCTCCGTTTCCATTGCTTGCGGCGATCGGCGCCAGAACCAGCAAGATAGAGATCGGAACCGGCGTAATCGATATGCGGTATGAAAACCCGCTGTATATGGTGGAAGACGCCGGCGCGGCCGACCTGATTTCAGCAGGACGGTTACAATTGGGCATCAGCCGCGGATCGCCGGAGCAGGTGATCGACGGGTGGCGTTATTTCGGATATGAGCTGGCCGAAGGAGAAACCGATGCAGATATGGGACGCCGCAAAGCCCTGGAATTCCTCGACAAACTAAAAGGCGTCGGGTTTGCCCAGCCGAACCCCTACCCGATGTTCCCGAATCCACCGGGTCTGCTTCGGCTGGAACCGCATTCGGAAGGGCTGCGGGAACGCATCTGGTGGGGAGCGGCCTCCAATGCCACCGCCGTTTGGGCCGCTGAAAATGGCATGAACCTTCAAAGCTCTACCCTGAAGTACGATGAAAGCGGCAAACCTTTTCATGTACAGCAGGCCGAGCAGATCAGGTTATACAAAGAAGCATGGAAAAAAGCAGGGCACCAGCGCGAGCCAAGGGTGTCGGTGAGCAGGTCGGTCTTTGCACTGGTAACCGACCAGGATCGTTATTATTTTGGGCAGGAGGCCGACCGTACGGATAAGATCGGGATGATCGAGCACGACAAACGCGCTATTTTCGGCAGAAGCTATGCAGCAGAACCGGATCAGCTCATCAAAGAGCTGGCGGAAGACGAAGCCATCCAGGAAGCGGATACCCTGCTGTTGACGATACCCAATACGCTGGGCGTTGATTACAACGTGCACGTGCTTTCTTCCATTTTAACGCATGTTGCGCCCGGATTGGGTTGGCGCTAAATTTTCAGCACGTCATTGAACGGTTAAAGCAAGCTTTGTATGTCATCCAGCCGAAAAATACTCGCCTTGATCTTTGCGCTCCTGGGTTGGTTTGCCGTTATCACCCAACTGGTGTTGATGCTGCAGAACAGTGTACTGCCTCTCCCCGAGCCGGTCATTCGCTTCTTCAGCTTTTTCACCATCCTCACCAATATTCTCACGGCATCGTTTTTCACGGCACAGGCGCTCGGCACGCGCAACGCGAAAGCAGGAACGCTTACCGCCGTCACCGTTTACATTAGCATCGTCGGGTTGGTGTACCAGGTATTGCTGCGGCATTTGTGGGCGCCCACCGGCATGCAAAAGATAGTGGATGAACTATTGCACTCGGTCATACCTGTTCTGACCATACTCTACTGGTACCTGTACGAAAACAGGAAAGCAGTTTCCTATAAGCAAACAGGCCGCTGGCTGCTGTATCCCCTGTTTTACCTTTTGTACATATTGGTTCGCGGCCATTTTTCCGGGTTTTATCCCTATCCGTTTGTGGATGTATCTACCCTGGGGTTGTCGCAGGTACTGCGCAATGCCTTCCTGCTTTTTCTCCTGTTTGGCGGCATGTCATTGCTGTTTGTATTCCTGGGAAGGCAATTGAAGCCAGGATGATTGTTTTTTTGCAAGCTCCGCCGCTATGCGTTCATTGATGCTGATCTTTGCATTTTTGAACACGAAAACAGTAGTGCCGTATTCGCGTGCGAACGGGTTCCTGACCGAATCCGCAGCCACCGAAGATTCGAAATAGGGGCTGGTTTTTTCCAGCTCTGTTTCCCTTGAGCCGGATTCCTTCACCCTTATCAGGTGCCTGTAGGTTATTTTTAGATTGAACCAGTTGATGTAATCGGCGTTGAATGAAACGGCGCGTATTCCCTTTTTCGAATAGTAATTGATGGCGCCTGCTTCGCCATAGTTGTCGCAGAGCACCAATGTTTTTTCCGGGTCCGGCAGGTGTGCATAGCAGCTATCTACCTTTACCGCCAGTTCTCTCCAGCCCAGCATATCGGCAAAATCCTGCGGCAGCACGTGGTCTTTGCCATCTTCCCAACGCAGCAACCCGAATTTCCGGTAACGCCCGGCATGCTCCTGGATATATGCCGGGCTCCTGTTGGGAAACGCCACCTGGTAAATCGGAATGAAAAGCAGCACCGGTACGGCAAGGCACAAAGGCTGTATGATCATTCTCCAGCCGCGATAAGACAGGCTTCCCATATAGGCGGCGCCAAAGGCAATAAAAACAGGATACAGGCCAATGGCGTAATATCCTTTCGCTTTAAAATACAGGAACAGGGTAATCGTAAAAAGATAGGCCGCTGAAAGGAAGCGGTACTTGCTGAACGGCCCATAAAAAAGCAGGCTGTAAAAACCCGCCAGCAACAGGAACAGGGCGCCGATAAAAAACAGCAGTTGCTCTGTCAGAAAGCCGGTCCTGCTTACATTGGTCAACTGCGTTTCCCGCAGTTCGGCCATGTGATGAATAACCGGGAAACCATGCGTGTATTGCCACCATATATTGGGCAGTACCAGCAAAACACCCAACAGCAGCGCCAGGTAAAAATCTCTCCTGGCAAAGATCTTTCGCTGGCTGCTGAACAGAAGAGCTGGCAACAAGCCCAGGAGCAGGAATAGTATATTGTATTTATTAAGGAAGCCGAGGGCAAAAACGAGGGCGCCTCCGTACAGCCATTTCGGGTTTTCCGACTGAACCCACCTGATCACCATAAAGTAGCATGCAGTCCAGGCAAGCACATCGAGCGAGTTGGGTTGAAACAGGATGTTCAGGCGAAACAATACGGAAAACAACAGGCCGGTGGCGCCCAGGGCCAGGGCAAAAAGGCCGCCACCCAGCGCTTCGATGGTTTTCCAGACTACCACCAGGGTCAGAACGCCAAACAGCGCCGGGAAAAATTTTACCCAAAACACGTTGTTTCCCAATGCATCGATCAGCCAGGCTACCCAGGAGGTGGCAGGAGGCACCGACAGGAATCCCCAGGCCAGGTGATGCGCCTGGTCAAGGTGCAAAAACTCATCCCGGTGCAACTCGTACCCTTCGCTGATCAGCGAAAATTGCAGCACAAATTTCAGGACGATAAAAAAAACGAGCAGCAGTGTCTTCCTGTTCATGGCATACCAATTTACGCACGGGAATCGTTTCCGGCCGTCTGCCGGTAAGTTTTTTACTTAATTTCAGCCTCATGCGCAATACGCCGCCCCCCGCCGCTTTCTGGCAATACGATACCGGGTTTTGGTTTCAGCAACTGCAAAGCACCGAAAACGGACTCAGCGCCGACGAAGCGGCCCGGCGGTACAAGCTGCTGCACCAGCAGGAGCCGAAGCAAAGCTCTTTTCAGAAAGATGTTCGCCTGTTCATAAGCCAGTTCAAGAGTCCGCTGATGCTGCTCCTGATTGGCGCGGTAATACTCTCGGCTTTCCTGGGTGATGCATCAGATGTGTTCATTATCCTTTTTATCGTTCTGTCGTCGGGCCTGATGAGCTTTTTCCAGGAAAGGAATGCGGGCAAGGTGATTGAAAAGCTGCAATCGCTGATTGCCCTGAAATGTACCGTTGTCAGGGCAGGCGTTTCTTCGGATATTCCTTCGGGTGAGATCGTTCCCGGCGATGTGCTGCTTTTGCATGCGGGTGACATGATTCCCGCCGATTGCCTCGTTATCGAATCGAACCAGCTCTATATAAACGAAGCCAGCCTTACCGGCGAGTCTTATCCCAGTACCAAAGAGCCGGGCGTGCTGAACGAGCATACCGAGCTGATACACCGTACCAACTGCCTCTGGCAGGGCACCAGTGTGGTAAGCGGCAGCGGCAAGGCCCTGGTCGTCCATACGGGGCAGGATACGATATTCAAACATATCACGAAAAGCGTATCGACGGTTGTGCCGTCGTCGTTTGAAAAGGGCATCCGCGATTTTGGATTTCTGCTGATGAAGATCACGCTGCTGCTGGCGGCGTTTATCCTGGGGGTAAACCTGCTGACCGGCAAAAGCGTGCTGGAGTCGGGACTTTTCGCGCTGGCCCTGGCGGTAGGCATGGCTCCCGAGCTGTTGCCTGCCGTTACCACCATTGCCATGAGCGCGGGCGCCAAACGCCTGCTGGCAAAAAAAGTGCTGGTGAACAAGCTGAACGCCATACAGAACCTGGGTGAAATTGACCTGCTCTGCACTGATAAAACAGGCACGATCACCGAGGGCATTATAACGGTTACCGACATACTAAATGCCGACGGGCAGGCCGATGAATTCGTACGGGAGCTGGCCTACTGGAATGCGGCCTACCAGTCGGGTTATTCCAATCCCATTGATGAGGCGCTTAAAAAGATGCCCGTAAAGCCGGAATTACAGGCGGTTAAGACCGGGGAGCTTCCCTACGACTTCCAGCGAAAACGATTGAGCATCTGCATAGAATCGCAGGGTCGGCATTACCTGATCACCAAAGGTGCTTTCAAGGAAGTGCTCACCTGCTGCAGCAAGGTTCGCCTGGGCGCCAACGATCTTTCCGCATTGCCGGCGGAAAAAGACAAGCTCGAAAGGCGCTTTGCCAACTTCGGCAGCAGCGGGCTGCGGGTCATAGGCGTTGCCTATAAGGAAATGGACGGGGCCGCAACGGCTGTTTCGGAAGAGTCGGACATGGTCTTCGCGGGTTTTGTTTTGCTGCAAGACCCCGTAAAAGCGGGTATTACCGATGTAGTGGCAGAATTGAAGCAACTGCAGGTCGGTATCAAGATCATTACGGGCGATAACCGGAATATTGCGCGGTCGATCGCGCTCCAGTTGGGCATCGCCGACCCGGTGATCATGGCGGGGGAAGAGCTGGCTGCGATGGATGCTTCGCAGCTCACCGAACAGGTAAAGCGCACGCATATTTTCGCCGAAATGGAGCCCCAGCAAAAGGAGCAACTGATCAAAGCGCTTACTATATCGTACACGGTGGCCTATATGGGCGATGGCATCAATGACGTATCGGCCCTGCATGCGGCAGACGTTGGCATTTCCGTTGAAAATGCCGCCGATGTAGCCCGGGAGGCCGCCGACTTTGTGCTGATGGAAAAAGACCTTTCCGTACTGGCCGAGGGTATCCGTGAAGGGCGAAGAACCTTTGCCAATACCATGAAATACCTGTACATCAGCACGGGCTCCACCTTCGGGAATATGGTCAGCATGGCGGTCGCTTCGCTCCTGCTGCCTTTTTTGCCCATGCTGCCCAAGCAGATACTGCTTACCAATTTCATCACCGACTTCCCCTACCTGGCTATTCCCTCCGATACGGTAGACGACGAACTGGTAGAAAAACCCGGCCGCTGGAACATGGCGCAGATCAAAAGATACACCATCATCTTTGGCATTCACAGCACCCTGTTCGACATCATCACTTTCCTGGTGCTGTTATATGTATTAAAAGTGCGGGAAGCTTCTTTTCAAACCGGGTGGTTCATTGAATCGGTCATCACCGAGCTGCTCATTCTCTTTATCATACGAACGCACAAAAACTTTTTCAAAAGCAACCCGTCCCGGCCGCTGGTGCTGCTTACCATTATTGGTGTACTGCTTACGCTGGCGCTGCCCTACCTGCCTTTTGCGGGCGACATAGGTTTCGTTCGTTTGCCCCTGCTGTCGCTCACCGTTATGCTGGGGATCGTTTTGGTGTACCTGCTTACCGCCGACCTGCTGAAAGTC
>JBDHYM010000068.1:0-14476 GCA_039811405.1 Flavihumibacter sp.
GATAGCTGGATACTGGAGAAGCTGATGCGGAAAGCCTGGATGTACTGGCAGGGCCGCGCGGGCAAGCCTTACTGGAACATGCAGTATGCTTTTCGCGGGCATATGGTGATCTTGTGCGACCAGCAGACCGCGTCGGATGGGGAGGCAGTATCAGAAGGATTCCGCCGCCTCGGGTTGGGTAAAGTGATTGGTATGCGCACCTGGGGTGGTGAAATATGGCTTTCAGCCAGTAATCGCCTGGTCGACAATGGCATCGCCACCGCTGCTGAATTTGGCGTGTATGGCCCCGAAAGAAAATGGCTGATAGAAGGGGAGGGTGTAATCCCCGATATCGAGGTTGATAATCTTCCTTTTGAAACCTATAAAGGGAAAGACGCCCAACTGGAATACGCAGTGAAATACCTGCAGCAGCAGATCAGGGAAAAGCCCGTTCCGGTAACGCCGCCGCCGCCGCATCCCAACAAGGCATTCAGGTATAATCAATAAAGGCGGCCTTTTGTTGATTATTGAAGCGACTATTGACCACCTGCCGCGCTTGCGGGAAATCGGCATACAGACATTTGCCGAAACCTTCTCGGCCGTCAATACCGCAGAGAATATGCGCAAGTACCTCGACAAGGGTTTTTCCGTTGCGAAGCTGACTGCCGAGCTCAATGACAGGAACAGCTTTTTTTATCTGGCCCTGACCGGTGAAAAACCTGTCGGTTACCTGAAACTGAATACCGGCGCTTCCCAAACCGATCTGAAAGATGAGCGGGCATTGGAGATCGAGCGGATATATGTGTTGAAAGAGTTTCACGGCAAGAAAGTGGGGCAGTTGCTGTACGACAAAGCGATTGAAGCAGCGCGCACGAAGAACCTCGACTATGTCTGGCTGGGCGTTTGGGAAAAGAATCCCCGTGCCATTCGTTTTTATGAGAAGAATGGGTTCGAGGCATTTGACAAACATATCTTTTACCTGGGTGACGACGCCCAAACCGATATTCTGATGAAGCTGAGCCTGCGATAGGTGTTTACAACACTTTCCGCAGCCTTACCAGTTCTTCCAACAAGGAGGGCAGCAGGTCCAGTTGCAGCATATTCGCGCCGTCACTCAATGCCACGGCGGGATCAGGATGGGTTTCGATGAACAGGCCGTCGGCACCGGCTGCCAGTGCTGCTTTGGCAATGGTGCCGATCAGTTGCGGGTTACCGCCGGTTACTCCCGAAGTCTGGTTGGGCTGCTGCAGGCTGTGCGTAACATCCATTACCACGGGTACGCCGTGCGCCTTCATCCAGGGGATATTCCTGAAATCGACGACCAGGTCCTGGTACCCGAAAGTGGTGCCGCGCTCGGTCAAAATGATTTTATCGTTGCCCGCATTGCGGATTTTTTCCACTGCAAATTTCATGGCAGGCCCACTGAGAAACTGTCCTTTTTTGACATTGATCACCTTGCCGGTTTGCGCCGCGGCTACCAGCAGGTCGGTCTGCCGGCACAAAAAAGCCGGTATCTGCAGCACATCGGCATATTCGGCGGCCGGCGCCGCTTCGTCGTGCGAGTGGATATCAGTGGTAGTGGGCAGATGGAAACGTTCGCCCGTTTTCTTCAATAAAGATAGCCCCAGATCATCGCCCAAACCGGTAAACGATGCTGCCGAGGTGCGGTTAGCCTTTCTATACGACGACTTGAAAATATAGGGAATGCCCAGTCGGGTACAAACCGCGCTGACCTTTTCCGCGACGTCCGTCAGCAGTTTTTCGTTCTCGATCACGCAGGGACCGGCGATGAGGAAAAAGTTCTTCTCATCGTATTGCTGGCCGGTAAAAAGTTCTTGTAAGAAAGGTTGCATAAAGTTAAAAATCAAAAGTCAAAAATAGGAAACCTCCGTTGTATAGCCGCGAACTGCAGCGCAGACGACCGTTTTTTACTTTTGATTTTTTACTTTTGACTTTATAAACTGCTTCTCCCTTGGCAAAAGAAAAAATCCTGGTGATCGGCGCCTGCGGACAAATAGGCGTTGAGCTGACCCTGGCGCTTAGAAAAATCTATGGCAATAACAATGTGCTGGCAGCTGATCTGCGCGAAGAGAACGGGTTGCTGCACGGCACCGGCCCCTATGTATCGCTCGATGCGCTTAACAAGGAAATGCTGCATATGCTGGTTATACGCCAAGGCATTACCCAGGTGTACCTGCTGGCCGCCATCTTGTCCGCCACCGGCGAAAAAAATCCCAACCTGGCCTGGCACCTGAATATGCAAAGCCTGCTGAACGTGCTCGACATTGCCCGGGAGGAAAAACTGCATAAAGTGTACTGGCCTTCGTCGATCGCGGTATTCGGACCTACGTCGCCGAAAAAGGATTGTCCGCAGTTTACGATCATCGAGCCCACCACCGTGTATGGTATTTCCAAATATGCCGGCGAGTTCTGGTGCAATTATTATCACCAGCGTTTCGGCGTTGACGTGCGCAGTTTACGCTACCCGGGGCTTATCAGCTATAAATCGGCGCCTGGCGGCGGCACTACCGATTATGCCGTGGAGATATTCCATGAAGCCCTCGAAGAGGGGCGCTATACCTGCTTTCTGTCTGAAGACACTTACCTGCCGATGATGTATATGCCCGACGCTATCCGGGCTACCATCGAGCTGATGGAAGCGCCGGCCGACCACATTAGCGTGCGCACCTCGTACAATCTCTCGGGCATGAGTTTTTCGCCCAGGGAAATTGCAGCTGCCATCAAAAAGGAAATACCCGGCTTCGCCATGCAGTATGCGCCCGATTACCGGCAGGCCATTGCGGATAGCTGGCCCCGCAGCATCGACGACAGCGTAGCCCGCGCCGACTGGGGTTGGAAAGAAGAGTACGACCTGGAGCGGATGACAAAAGATATGCTGCACAACCTGCGTAAAACCGATAATTCGTAACTTGCCCCATCAATTTAATGGACTATGATGACAATGGTTAAGGCGATCCGTATAACAGCAGTGCTGGTCTGTGCAGGCATTGCGATGGCAAATAAACCCATACCGGTAGAAAGCAACCGGCCAGCGCCCGGCAAACCCCTGAAAACAGGTCTTTGGAAAGGCTTCCTGCTGCGCGCCGACGGCGAGCCGATCGTTTTTAATTTCGATGTTAGTTACCCCGGCACCCAGCCGCTGCTCCGCATCCACAACGCCAGCGAACGACTGGAAGTAAAGCAGGTGGAGCAGGCGGGTGATTCGCTTTTTATTGAAATGCCTTTTTTTGAGTCGTCGTTCCGGGTGCAGTTGCAAAAAGACGGCTCGCTGGCCGGCAACTGGATCAAGGGCACCAGCGGGAAAACCATTGTCATACCCTTTGTGGCGAAACCCGGCAACGAGCCCCGCTTTGTTGGTAAAGCGCCGGCAAAACACCAGGTGGGCGGCAAGTGGGAAATAACCTTCAGCAGCAACGGATCAGACCGCAAGGCTGTGGGCGAACTGGTGCAGAAAGGCAACCAGCTATCGGGCAGCATCGTAACACCCACGGGCGACTACCGTTTCCTGGAGGGTATTGTAAGCGGCGACAGCCTTTACCTCGGCACCTTCGACGGCAGCCATGCTTATGTGTTCAAGGCGCATATAGCCGATGGGAATACCATTGACGGCGGACGTTTTTTTTCGGGGCCCGTGTCGTTACAGCATTTCTCGGCCCGCCGCAACGACCAGGCGAAGGTATCGCTTGAATCGGTGGCCATTGGATTGCGCGGAACAGACGACCGGCTCGATTTCCGGTTCCCTGATCTCGACGGTAAGCTGGTGAGCATCCACGACGACAGGTTTAAAAACAAAGTGGTCGTTATCCAGATCATGGGTAGCTGGTGCCCGAACTGCATGGATGAAACTGCTTTCCTGAGCAAGTATTACAAGGCGAATAAAGACCGCGGGGTCGAAATGCTGGGCCTGGCTTATGAATACAGCACCGACTATGCCCGCTCGGTAAAGACCCTCAATAAATTTAAAGAGCGTTTTGCAGTCGATTACCCGATCCTGATAACGGGTGTAACCTCGGGTGATACCTTACGTACCGAGAAAACCCTGCCGCAACTGACGCCGATCAAATCTTTCCCCAGCACCATTTTTATCGGCCGCGACGGCCGGGTGAAAAAAGTACACGGCGGTTTCTTCGGGCCTGCCACCGACCAGTACAAGGAGTATGTGCAGGAGTTTGAAGCAACCATGGAAGAACTGCTGAAAGCATCCTGACAAAGGGCGTGGTTCTTTTGACCCTGTGACTTATGCGGCTTCAGGGTTTTATACTGAAGGCTACATAAGCATCGCCCTGCCTGCCGCCGGCTTTGAATCCGCCGCAGGCGATCACTACATACTGCTTCCCGTTCACCGAATACACCGACGGCGTGGCAATGCCCGACGCCGGCAAACCGGTTTCAAAAAGAATTTCGCCGGTTCGTTTATTGATGGCCCTGAATTTTCGGTCGGTGGTGGCGGCAACGAACAGCAGTCCGCCGGCTGTCACCACCGGCGCTCCATAGTTTTCACGCCCCGTGGCAGGGATGCCTTTTTGTGTCAGCTCTTCGTATTCGCCAAAGGGGATCTGCCACTTGTATTCGCCAGTGTTCAGGTCGATGGCGCTTAACGTACCCCACGGCGGACTGATAGCCGGATAACCCTCTTCAGTCAGGAACCGGTTATAACCGGTGAAGCCATAGCTCGATTTGGTTTGTGCCGGGTTCACGGTCACCTTGCCTTTGTATTTTTTGGACTGCTCGCTTTTCAGATCAAGGATAAAGGAAGCGATCGCGTCTTTTTCATCATTGGTTAAATGATTGAAGCCCGGCATCATGCGTCGGCCGGTGGAAAGCAGTTCATTGAACTTCGCCGGCGTGATCCTGTTCTTCACGCCTAACAGGGAGGGATAGTCGCCGCCGCCCTGCAACTCGGGACCATGGCAGCCCATGCAGTGAAGGTTGTACAAGCTTTTCCCTGCCTCGAGCCTGGTATCGAAAGTCAGCGTGCCGGGTTTGTTCTCCACGATATTGAGTATCCAGGCCATTTCATTGCCGTTTACATACAGCATATTGGTGGTGGGATCGAAAGATGGCCCGCCCCATTCGCCGCCGCCGTCGTAACCGGGTAAGATCAACGTGCCTTCTTTGGTGGGGGGCGTAAAAATGCCCTCGTACCTGGCATTCAAAAAGCGTTGCCTGATCTTTGCCGTGTCGGGCACGAAGGGGTTGAGGTCGTTTACCGTGATCAACTGCCGGGCGAAGGGGCGCGGCAGTTGCGGAAAGGGTTGGGTAAGCGTCAGCTTCTCATCGGGCAGCGGACTGTTACCAGGTACCTGTCTTTCTTCTATCGGGAAAAGCGGTTTGCCCGTTTCCCTGTCAAAAACATATATATAACCGGTTTTGGTGGTTTGCGCTACCGCGTCGACTTCTTTCCCGTCGCGTTTAATTGTTACGCAAACAGGCGGCGTGGGCAGGTCCATGTCCCACACATCGTGCCGCACCACCTGGTAATGCCAGATCAGCTTCCCGGTGGCTGCGTCGATGGCGAGTACACAATTACCGTAGAGGCCGTCGCCGCGTCGTTGTCCGCCGTAAAAATCATTGGTGGGATTGCCTGTGCCGGCAAACAGGATGCCGCGTTTTTCATCGAGACTGAACCCCGACCAGCTATTGGTCGATCCCATGTGCCGGTAGGCCGTGCTGTCTTCCCAGGTTTCATAACCCGGTTCGCCGGGCCAGGGAATGGTGTGGAATATCCATTTCTGTTCGCCGGTCTTTACATCGAAAGCGCGGATATGCCCCGGCGTTTCATCACCGGCGAGTCCGCTTAGTATAAAAAGATCTTTGAATATTGCCACCGGTGAGGTAGGGGTGATCGACATTTTTTTCTCATCCCTTCCCAGGCCTTTGGAAAGGTCGATGCCGCCTTCTTCGCCAAAAGAAGGTACAAGTTTACCGCTGATCGCATTCACCGCAAAAGCGATCGGCCCCACGGTGAAAATGATCCGGCGGTCGTCGTTTTCCTGCCAGTAGGCCACGCCGCGATTCATGTTTACGCTGGTTCGGCGCCATCTTTTATTCTGCACCGAATCGGCCGGGTCGAATACCCATTTCTCTTTACCCGTAGCGGCGTCCAAGGCAAACAGCTTCATTTTGGGCGATACACCGTATAGGGTGCTGTCGATGATAATCGCATTCGATTCGATGGAACCGAACCGGGTGCTGTCACCCTGCTCTGAATGATAGACCCAGGCCACTTCCAGCTTCGATACATTGGCGGTATCGATCTGCGACAGGCTGGAATATTTGATATTGGCGTTGCTGCCGCCATATACTTTCCAGTCGTTGTATGTTTCATCGGGGGATGTTTTGCAGCCGGTGGTTAGCGCAACCGATAGCAGGGCGAAGCTGGCAAAAGCATAACTGCAAGAAAAATTACGGGTTATCATCGGGGGCTGGTGTTTTGTTTTTGAGCCGGGCGACTGGTTGGCACAGCCTCGTCAAGCCGAACCTTTGCTTGCCGTTTGCGAAACAGCAACAGCGGCCCGTTGTGCTGGCTGGCTGCCAGTGTATAGCCCTGTACCGTTTGCAATTTAGCGATTGCACGGCCATTGCCGGGTATGCAGATACCGCTTTCCTGCATTGGCAACGGTGTGAACCGGTTTTTACCATTGCCCAGTAACACCAGGCCGTTCAACGCATCGTAACGGCCATTGGTCACTTCGTTGCCGAAATCATTTCCATTGATGGCCAGGTCGAGGTGGCCGTCGTGGTTGAAGTCGTCGGCCACCATGCCGAAAACCGGTGCCAACTGGGCTGCTGCCGGCAGGTCATGCAACTGGAACAAACCGTTCCCTTTGTTTTCGATAAGCGCGGTGTGGAAATGGGTGGCTTCCAGCTTCAGCGCCGTTTTCAGGTTTTCGGGCGCAAACAGGTCATTGATGGTTGCTTTTCCGAATTCCTTGTAGGTAAGAAACTTTTTTTTCAGGGCCGGTACCTGGTCCACATGGTCGTCGCGGGTTTGCGCGGGGTATTCACGTTTTACGCCATTTTCATCGGGCAGGTAAACGGTCGTAATGAGATCGATCGAATGGTTGTTGTCGAAGTCTTTCGCATATAAACGGATAGGGTATTGGTGGCTGGCCCGCAGAAAGGAATTGCCGCCGAGGTTGCCGGCCACATAATCGATATCACCGTCGTTGTCGAAGTCGCCGGCTACCAGGCTGGTCCACCAGCCCTTCTCCTGCGCGATGCCGCTACCGGCGGTAACATTTTGCAGTTTTGTACCCTGGTTGGTGAAGAACTGCAGCGGCATCCATTCTCCCGCAATGACCAGATCGGGTTTGCCGTCGTTGTTGAAATCGGTCCACAGTGCATCGCACACCAATCCGATCGTTTTCAGTTCCGGCGCCCATTCGGCAGTTACATCAGTGAAGCGAACCTGGCTGCCCCGGCTGTCGTTCCGCAATATATAGCTGGCAGCAGGCAGGGGATATTGACCGGGCACCACTCTGCCGCCGACAAAAAGATCGAGGTCGCCGTCGCCATCGATATCGACCGCCTTCACGCAGCTTTTACTGCCGGTAAGGGCCGGCAGCGCCGACGGAGCATATTGAAACCGGCCCTGCCCGTTGTTGATGAAAAGCCAGTCCTGGTAATAAGGAGACCCCGCGGGATATTCATTGCTGCCGTTGGCAAAATAAATATCGGCATCGCCGTCGTTATCGGCGTCAAACAGCAGGAGACCGATGTTTTCCGACCGGTCGCCACCCGGCGCGGCCGCCACGGGAAAGGCATCTTCGGTGAAGCGACCGTTTTTCTGCTGGTGGAAAATACGCGCCGGATGCGCGCCGGTGCCGCCGATGACGATATCGTCGAGTCCGTCGCCGTCGATATCGCCGCATACCAATGGCGGGTCATACTCAGACAGCTTGTGCGGCAGCAGACGCTGCTCGTTGAAGTCGATAAAATCCGGATCGCTGTTGCTATAATTAATGCCGAGTATATGCGTAACGGGGCTGAACAAAGCCGGCGTGGGTTCGGCATTCATTCCCGGCGGTTGTGCGTCTGCGTTAGAAAGGGTGAGCAGCCGGTTGGCGGCCACCTGTTGCAGCACCTGTTGCTTTCCATCGGGCCAGGTTACGACCAGCGAATCGATCACCGAAATCGTATCGAGACCGAAAAACAGTTTTTTGTCAACCGTTGACAGGTAGCCGCGAACGGGGTTGTTTTCGGCGGTTTGTATCGATCCCTTACAATGGATAGTCACCGTAGCGCCGATACCCGCGGGGTTTTTGGCATCACCTCTAAAGGCGACTGTCAGAAAATTCCTGCTTGTTTTCCCGCCGCGGTTGAGCCTGTTCTCATAGATGAATGCCGGGTCGTTGATGTTGTTGATGACATAGTCGAGATCGCCGTCGTTGTCGAGATCAACATATACAGCGCCGTTGGAAAAAGAGGGTTCGTTGAATCCCCAGTTCGCCGTCACTTTTTCAAAACGCAGTTCGCCGGTATTCCTGAAAGCATAGTTGGCGATCCTGATCTGCGGTATCTGCGAAAGCAGGGTTTGCCTGGAAGCAATATTGCGGGAGTCGTTCCTGAACGAAACGAAGTCGTGGTCAGTTACATCGCGGGGGTAGCCGTTGGTGACGATGATGTCTTTATACCCGTCGTTGTCGAAATCGGCGATCGAGGGGTTCCAGCTCCAGTCGGTCTCTGCCACACCAGCCAAAAAACCGATATCGCTGAAAAGCGGATCGCCCAGGCTGTCGTTCTCCGTGGGCTGCGGACCCTGGTTCAATTGCAGGGTATTGCGCACGTATTGCAGGGCCAAGCGGCCGTTGCTCATCGACTGGTACAGGAAATAATTGCTTCCGTTCATGTTCTTCTTCTTCCTGAAATTGTCTTCCGGGTTCATATCGACCGAAAAAATATCCGCCCAGCCGTCGTTGTTGATATCGGCCACATCCACGCCCATCGCATTTTGTGAACTGTGCTTCAGCAACTGCATGACCTTATCGGTAAAGGTTCCGTTGCGGTTATTGATGTACAGGTGATCGCTGCTGAAAAAATCATTGGTTACATAAATGTCTTTCCAGCCGTCGTGGTTCAGGTCTGCAATCGCGATGCCGAGACCGAAACCGGGCGCGCGGATGCCGGCTTCGGCCGAAACATCTTCAAATACCGGGTGCTTCAGCGAATCGTTCCATTCGTTACGGAAAAGCTTGTCGCGGTCTATCACAGAGTCGGCCGGGTTGATGATATCGGTAAATCGTGATGCATCGCGACGGGTAAGCTTGGTATTGACCAGGTACATATCGAGGTCGCCGTCGTTGTCGTAGTCGAAAAAGGCGGCCTGTACGGAATAACCGGTGTCGGCCAGCCCGTATTCACGCGCCATTTCCTTAAAGCGGGGTATGCCGCTGGCATCGACGCCCTGGTTTACATACAACAGGTTTTGCCGCTGGTTGCCGGGTTGCTTTATGGTGGTGCATACGTAGATGTCGTCGAGGCCGTCGGCATTGATATCGACAACGGCTGCGCCATTGCTCCATTGACCTTCGCCGGTTACGGCTGCCTGTTGGGTGATATCGGCAAACTTAAGCTCACCCCGGTTCAGGTAGAGCCGGTTGGCGGTGGTGCTGGCGGTGAAATAGAGATCGGGCAGCCCGTCGTTGTTGAAATCGCCCACGCCCACGCCGCCGCCATTGTATAAAAACTCCAGGTCGAGCGGGTTTATGGAATCGGTTTCATCAACCCGGTTGTTGAAATCGATGCCCGACGCTTCAGCGGGCACCTGGCGGAAAAGGGTTTGCCGGTTATCGCAGCCCGTCAGGCAGGCGAATAGCGACACACTGATGTAACAAGCGAGCAGGTATTTATTTTTCATATCAGCAGGCTGAAAAGAGGTGCCCCTGCTAAAGAGGCACCTACATAAACCATAGAAACCAATACTGCTTTTAGTAACCGGGGTTTTGGGTAAGGGTTGGTTTTCCGTCGATAGCGCTATTGACGATTTCAGATTCGGGAATAGGCAGGTATTCGTTTTTGGCGGCCTGGAACGAAGCAGTCTGCAGTTGCGGCCGGAATGATTTTTCGCCCGTGATATAGGTGTTGATATACTGGTCGGCCACCTGCCAGCGAACGAGGTCGTAGAAGCGATGCCCTTCCAGCGCCAGCTCGAGACGCCGCTCGAACCGAACGGCTTTGCGCGCGGTTGCCTGGTCGGCCCAGGTGCTGTTATAGGGATTGACGAGATAGTTGGCGGCGGGACTTCCATTGGCTGCTTCCACCTGGCAACTGCTCTTCGCGCGACTGCGGATGCGGTTCACATACTCTCTTGCTTTTTCGAGCGAGCCTACTTCCACTTCGGCTTCTGCGGCCCAGAGTAATACATCCGCGAAGCGTATAATGGTATAGTTATACGCAGTGGCGCCCGTTGCCCAGCTCTGCTGTGCGCCGTATTTTTCGCCCTGCGCATTGGTGCGGGTATATTTCTTGCCGGTATAGGGGCCGCCTTCTTCGGTATTGGCATCGCGCATGTCTTTGCCGGGCCAGGGACCATAGTCGAGAAAGGGAATGCCTCTCCGTCCCAATGTCCAGTCGAGCCGCGGATCCAGGGTGCCTGTCTCAGGCGTGAAGGGATCGGATGACTTTAAGCCGATATCATTCTTCAACGGATGGTCGTTCCAGGTATCGAGCAACGGCAGGCCGCCGGCATCGGTGCGATAGGCGTTGGCCAGGTTGCGCGAGGGGCGGAAGAAATGACAGCAGGAATAGTCGTTCAGTGCCCAGAACCAGCTGCCGTTGTAATCGTTCTCGATGTTTTTGCTGACCGCCATCTGCACGGCAAACACCGACTCTTTGCCGTTTTCATGTTCCACGTCAAAGGCATTCCTGAAACAGTCTTCCAGCCCGTATGCCAACCCGCCGGTTGTTTTACCGCTCACCAGCACTTCGTCCAGCACGGCTTTTGCCTCGGCAAACTTGCGTTGAAACAGGTATGTTTTGGCGAGATAACATTTGGCGGCCCATTTGTTGATGCGGCCTACCTGCGGAAAAGTTTCGGGCAGGTTTTCGGCGGCATATTTGAAATCGTCTTCGATATTGGGCCAGATGTCGCTGTCGTTGGGCAGCCGGGTTTCCACTGCATTTTCATCTACATACGGCACCCGGTTCCATATCTTTTTCAGCTCCAGGTAAAAATGGCCGCGCAGGGCCCTTGCCTGGGCGGTTGCCACCATCTTTTCGTTGTCGGTCATATCGGGTGCAGCTACCACGGCGCGCAGGGCGTCGTTACAACGGGAGGCGCCGTCGTACAGGGCCTGCCATTTGGGAATCAGCATGGGGTTGGTGGAGGTAATCTTGAAGTTCTCAAAGAAATTCAGGTCGGCCTGGTCGTTGTCGAGATCGCCCTTATAGGCATCGCCCGAGGCGATATCGCCGAAGAACCAGTTGGAAACGTCCGATTTCCAGTCGACCGAATAAGGATCAACGGCGCCGATCAGGTCCAGTGAAGAATAAGCGCCGATCAGCAGCTTATCCACGCCGGCCTTGTTGTTCAGTTGCGCGCCGCTGATAGAGCCGAGCGGCGGCGTGTCGAAGAAACTTTTCTTGCAGGCGATCAGCACGCCGGCAGAAACGATGGCGATCAGTGCGAGCGACTTTATAGTATGTTTCATGTGTTCGTTTTGAGGTATTAGAATCCGATTTGCAAACCAACCGTGAAGGCGCGGGTGAAAGGATAGATGCCTTTGTCGACACCGTACCGCAGGTCGGCGCCGGCGCCCGGATTTTGAACAGGCACTTCGGGGTCTATACCCTTGTATTTGGTAATGGTGAACAGGTTGGTGCCCTGCACGTAGAAACGGGCATTGGTCGATTTTATACGCGACAGCAACCGCGTGGGCAATGTATAACCCAGCGACAGCATCTTGCCGCGCAGGTAAGAGCCGTCTTCCACATAATAGCTGTTCGCCTGTGATTCAAAGCTGGCAGCCGCCGAGTTGGTCTGCGGAAGGATCGCCCCGGTGTTGACGGGCGTCCATGAATCGAGCATCCGTACGCTGGGACTGGTATTGAAGGGGAAGAAATCGGTAAAGGCTTTAAAGAAATTGAAAATCTTGTTGCCATAGCTGCCTTGTACAAACATCGACAGGTCAAAGCTCTTGTACTGGAGGCTGATGTTCAGCCCGTAGGTGAATTTCGGGTGCGGACTGCCGATAAAGGTCCGGTCGAGCGGGTTCACCACGGTATCGCCATTGGTATTACGGAACATAAAGCGTCCCGGCTGGTTGTACAGGCTGCGGTCACCGTTCTGGGTGGGGTAGGCATTGGCCTTGGCATTGTCCTGGAATATGCCGTCGTTTATATACCCCCAGAACATGCCGATGGGCTGGCCCTGCTGCGTGCGTGATAAGGTGCTTACCCGCTGGTCATCGAACTGGATGAAACCATCGGCGCCGTTATAGAGCGTGGTCACTTTGTTGCGATAGGCCGACCAGTTGGCGCTCACCTGGTATTTGAAATCCCTGCCGGGGTTGCCATTATAGCTAAGGGTCAGGTCGATCCCTTTGTTTTCCATGGCGCCCACATTGGTCGCGGGCTGGATGTTGACGCCGCCGGTTGAAGCAACGGGCACTACCAGCAACAGCTTGCGGGTTTCTCTTTTATAGACATCGGCGCTGAAAAACAGCCGGCTCTTGAACAATGCGATATCGACGCCGGCGTTGGTCATCACCTGCTCTTCCCACTGCGCATGGGGGTTGCCGATCCGGGCCGCCTGGAAACCCTGCACAATGGTGCTGTTGGTGCCCCCGATATCATAGTACGACAGTATGGGGCTGCTGCTGAAAGTGGTGTACTGGTTATTCGGATCAATGTCCTGGTTACCCGTAATGCCCCAGCTCGCGCGAAGCTTCAGCATATCGAACAGGCGCTGGCTTTGCATGAATTTTTCGTCTGAAACGATCCAGCCGGCGCTGAAGGCAGGGAAAGTACCCCAGCGGCGGGCAGGTGCGAAATTGCTCGATGCATCACGGCGAACAGTAGCCGAAAACAGGTACCTGTCGCTGAAGGTATAATCGAGCTTGCCGAAATACGACAACAGGCGGGTTTCCGATCCGCCGCCATTGGCTGCCACCACATCTGATCCCGAGCTCAGGTACTGGAAGTCGACATCTTCAAAAGCATAGCCGCTCTTGGTAACATCCACGTTGCGGTAAGAGCCACGAATGGCTTCCGTGCCGCCCAGCACTTTGAACTGGTGCCTGTCGCCGAGGTTGAGGCGATAGGTCAGCAGGTTGGTGAGTGTCAGGTTGATGTTATAGCTGTTGTTGACGGTGAGGGCGGCGATCTGCGCTGCCAGCCTGTCTTCCAGCGGCAGCGGCGAAAAATCCGACCGGTTATAGGTGCTGTAATCATAGCCGAAGTTGATGCGGTAGGTAAGCCCTTTCAGCAGGTCGGCTTCACCAAATACATTGCCCAGCAGGCGCATGTTCTGGGTTTTGTTGTCTTTGTTGCGGTACAGGGCGGCATAAGGGTTATAGGCCAGTCCGGGATTCACCTGCGCACGGCTGCCCGAGAAATAGCCCATGATATCATAAACAGGCTGCAGGCGGGAAGCGCTGTATATCTTGGCCATGATGCCATAGTCCTCATACAACTGTACACCATTAGATTTGGTATAGCCGATCTGCAGGTTTTCGCCGAAGCGGATGGCTTTCGATATATTGAAGTCAGAGTTGACGCGCAGGGAGTAGCGGTCGAGGTAGGTGTATTTCAGCACGCCGCCCTGGTTGTAGACACCACCCGATACCAGGTAATGGCCTTTGTCAGAACCGCCCGATACCGATACGTCTAAGCTGTTGGTGGGAGCGGTGCGGGTACATTCTTTGAACCAGTCGGTACCTTCCTTGTTGGCGCCTGTGATCATGAACTTGTTGACCAGCCATCCGGGTCCGTTCACCTCTCTCGAATAGTTGGAAGGATCGGCCAGCGGGTTGCCTTTCAGTACCATGGGAATGGTATAATCGGGCAGCACCGGTCCCGAGCCATCGCCCAGCGCGCCATAGGGTGTTGTTTTCGGATCTTTCCCCTGGTTCACGGCATCATCCCACAACAACTGCGCATACTGCATCGGCGTCATGGGATTGTAGAAATTATAAGGCTTCTGTACGCCGGTGTAAGCGTTGACGTTTACCCGTACCGCGCCTGTTTTACCCTTGCGGGTGGTTACCACGATAACCCCGTTATTGGCACGGGAACCATAAATGGAAGCGGCCGAGGCGTCTTTCAGTACCTGGATGTCTTCAATGTCGTTGGGATTTATTTCGGTAAGACCACCGCGTGTGGGTACGCCATCGATGATGTACAACGGATCGTTGACGCCGGTAACCGACCCCACGCCACGGATGCGCACCATGACCGCACCACCCGGCGCGGCGCTGTTGGTGATGGATACACCGGCCACCTTGCCCTGCATTTTCTGGGCGAAATTATTGGCGGG
>JBDHYM010000069.1:0-14057 GCA_039811405.1 Flavihumibacter sp.
GGATACCATTCTGGGGCTCGACCTCTCCATGGGCGGGCACCTTACCCACGGTTCGGCGGTTAACTTCAGCGGCAAGCTGTATAATCCCGTATTCTACGGCGTCGAAAAAGAAACCGGTCGCGTTGACTACGCTATGCTCGAAAAACAGGCGCGCGAGCACAAGCCCAAAGTGATCATCTGCGGGGCTTCTGCGTATAGCCGCGACTGGGATTATGCCCGTATAAGGAAGGTAGCTGACGAGATCGGCGCTTTTGTATGGTGTGATATGGCGCATCCCGCGGGACTGATCGCCAAGGGGCTGCTGGCCTCCCCCTTCGATCATTGCCACTTTGTTACTTCCACCACCCATAAAACACTGCGCGGCCCCCGCGGCGGTATTATCCTGGTAAAAAAGGATTTCGAAAACCCCTTCGGGCTGAAAGACCCCAAGGGCAATACGCGTATGATGAGCAACCTGCTCGACCTGGCGGTGTTTCCCGGCATCCAGGGCGGCCCGCTGGAGCATGTGATCGCCGCCAAGGCCGTAGCCTTCGGCGAGCTGCTGAGCGATGATTACACGGTATATGCGAGGCAGATCGTAGAAAATGCACAGGCGATGGCGAAAGCCTTTATCAGCCGCGGTTACAAGATCATCAGCGACGGCACTGATAACCACCTGATGCTGATTGACCTCCGCAACAAAGACATCAGCGGCAAAAAGGCCGAGCAGGTATTGGGCAAGGCCGATATCACCCTGAACAAAAACATGGTACCTTTCGACGATAAATCAGCCTTCGTTACATCGGGTATCCGCGTGGGTGTGCCCGCCATCACCACCCGGGGCATGAAAGTTGAACACATGGAATTTGTCGTGAACGCGATCGACCGCGTACTCATGAACGCCGACGACGAAACGCTGATCGGCAAAATACGCGGCGAAGTGAACGGATTCATGGAACAGTTTCCGTTGTACCCGGAACTGGGGTAAACCCGGTTTATGGTTTATAGTCTATGGTTCATGGTTGCTGCCGCGTGCGGGAAAACCTGGCAACCAGTAGCAACCATGAACCGTAAACCACAAACCATAAACTTATTATCATGATTCAACGCATTCAAACCCTCTGGCTCGCCCTGGCCGCCATTTGCGGTTTTGCCATGGCGAAAGTGCCCTTGTTTTCAGCGACCCTGACCGATGGCACTACGCGAAGTTACCTGGCTTCGGAAAGCCTGCTCAGCTTTGCGCTGATTATAGGCATTGCCTGTTTGAGCACGGTAGCGATCTTTTTGTTCAAGAACCGGCCCACGCAATACAAGATGGCGCTGAGCGGGATGCTATTATCGATGGTAGTGATCGGCCTGCAGGTATTATCGGTAGAGGATTTCAAGAAAACGGTAACGATCCAGCAGGGTACTTACCAGTGGGGCGGACTGCTGCCCATCGCGATGGTGGTGTTCCTGTTCCTCGCCAGCCGCGGTATACGCAAAGACGAGAAGCTGATCAAGAGTCTCGACCGGCTGCGCTAATTTTTCACCCGTCGGGTCGCACCCGTCAGGTGGCACCTGACGGGTGAGGAAGATTACCTGGGAAAACGGGGATCTGCTTTAATTCGCCTGATCTGGCGAAGATGTCGGTCCACATGCCCATAATGAATGATATAGGCCTGGTTCATATTGGTCATATATCCATCTGTAAAGCGCCTGTAATACAGCCGGAAGTTCAGGTCGGAATTCCTGATATTGGCCACTATCCGGTCACAATACGCATTAAACAGGTTGAGATTTGACCGGTCCGGGATTTGACCGGTCGGCACTGAATAGTCAGGCGCTACGTGTTTTCTTTCCTCATAAATAAAGCTGGTGGCGGCGCTGTCGGAAAGAGCAGTCAGGGCCAATGTCGGCTGCGGACCATTGTAAAGCATAAAGCGGATATGTTCCTGCGTGATCAGTTGCCAGATATTCAGGTGTTCCAGCACCTCCGCTATATTCCAGGCTGTATCTGCCTCCCTGAAATTCCATTGCGCTACACTGAGATTTTTGGTGGCGTCATTGATCTCCTTTTGGGTTCGGAGATAATGAGCAATCAATCTGTTCTTGTCAGCCGGCGTCCAGGTGGTATCTTGTGCGCTGGCGGCAAAAGCAATTGCCAGCACCAGGCAGCATAAAAAGGCAGACCTCATATTTCTTTTTTTAAATATACAAAGTCTTTCTTTTATGCGGACAGGCGCCGGGCTCTATTTGCGCTGGTGCTGGCATCAACCCTTTGCTCCTTTGCGGTCTTTGCGCGAAACAACATCCTACTCTCGCCGCAAGCCGGCAAACACCCCCGCACGCGGCAGCACTTCAAACCTCAAACTTCAACCCTCAAACCGCTCCCAAACTTTTCCCCGTCACGCTTTTTCTCTCCTTCACGACATCAGCCGGCTTACCCGCAAACACCAGGTTGCCGCCGCCATCGCCGGCTTCGGGGCCGAGATCGATCAGCCAGTCGGCGCTTTTGATCACATCGGTATTATGTTCTATCACCAGGATCGAATGCCCCTGGTCGATCAGCGCGTTGAACGATGCCAGCAGCTTTTTGATGTCGTTGAAATGCAGGCCCGTAGTGGGCTCATCGAAAATGAAGAGAATATGGCCCTGCGAACGGCCCTTGCCAAGAAAGGAGGCCAGCTTCACCCGCTGGGCCTCGCCGCCCGACAAGGTACCCGACGATTGGCCCAGCTTCACATACCCGAGGCCGACATCACTGAGCGCTTTGATCTTGCCGACCACTTCCTTTTCTTTTGCGAAAAATTCGAGCGCATCGTCCACGCTCATCTCCAGGATATCGTAAATATTCTTTTCCTTATAAGTCACTTCCAGCACTTCTTCCTTAAACCGTTTGCCGTGACACACCTCGCAGGTCAGGTGCACATCGGCGAGAAACTGCATCTCTACGATCTGCTCGCCTTCGCCCTTGCAGGCGTCGCAACGGCCACCGTCGACGTTGAAAGAAAAATGTTTGGGCTGGAAGCCGCGCATCTTGGCCAATGGCTGCGAGGCATAGAGATCGCGGATCTCGTCCCACGCTTTGATATAGGTAACCGGGTTGCTGCGCGACGACTTGCCGATGGGGTTCTGGTCCACCAGCTCTACCTGTGTAATAAAATCGATATCGCCTTCGATGGATGTATGCAATCCCACCTTATCGGTTCCTTCACCCTTGATCTTCATCAATCCGGGATAGAGTATCTGCTTTACCAGCGTGGTTTTGCCGCTGCCGCTTACACCGCTTACTACCGTCAGCACGCCCAGCGGAAATTCCACGTCAATCTGCTGCAGGTTGTTCTGCCGCGCGCCTTTTACCGTAACCGATCGCTTCCAGGGGCGTGTTCTGGCCGGCGGATCAATGCGCAGCTTGCCCGACAGGTATTTACCCGTCAGGCTTTCTTTATTAGCAACTATGGCATCGTAATCGCCTTCGGCGACCACTTCTCCGCCGAGATGGCTCGCCAGCGGTCCCATGTCAATAATATGATCGGCCTCACGCATCATCAGTTCATCGTGCTCCACCACTACTACGGTATTGCCGAGATCGCGCAGGTTTTTCAGTACGCGGATCAGCCGCGCCGTGTCACGGGCATGCAGCCCGATGGAAGGTTCGTCGAGTATGTACAGCGAGTTGGTGAGGTTGGAACCGAGGCTGCGCGTAAGCTGGATGCGCTGGCTTTCGCCGCCGCTCAGTGAATTGGCGAGCCGTGAAAGGGTCAGGTAACCCAGGCCTACATCCATCAGCGTAGCCAAACGCGTTTCGATCTCGATCAGGATACGTTTGGCCACCGTCCGGTCGTAGTCGCTTAGTGTCAGGTTTTCGAACCAGGCCTGCAGGTCGCGCACCGGCATCTCACAAAGCTCGCCGATATGCTTGCCATCCACTTTCACATACAGCGCTTCTTTGCGCAGGCGGTATCCTTCGCAATCGGGACAGATGGTGCGCCCCCGATAGCGCGCCAGCAGCACACGGTATTGCACTTTGTACAAGTTCTGCTCCACTTCTTTAAAGAAGGCATGGATGCCGAGCGCCGTGCCCGCCCCCTGCCAGAGCTGCCTGTATTGTTCTTTGGTCAGATCGGCGATGGCCTTGTGAATGGGAAAGCCGTTGGCGCGGGCCGCTTTGACGAACTGCTCTTTCCACCAGCCGAGCTTTTCTCCCTTCCAGGGCGCTACCGCGCCTTCGTATACGCTTAACCGTTTGTCGGGTATCACCAGGTCTTCATCGATACCCAGCACCTGCGAAAAGCCCTCGCAGGTGGGACAGGCACCAAAGGGATTGTTGAAGGAGAACAAATTGGGCACCGGCTCCTCGAACACAATGCCGTCCAGCTCAAACCGGTTGCTGAAATGCACCGGGCTGCCTTCGTTGATCAGCAGATCGATCTCGCCCTCGCCTTCATAGAAAGCGGTGCTCACCGAATCGGCAATGCGGTGCAGGTCGTCTTCGTCAAACTCTTTGGCTACCAGGCGATCGATCAGCAGGTACACCGGCTTTTTAGCAGCGGGTTTCCATTTTTTGCCGCTGGCCATATCCTGCAGCAGGTCATCCACCGCTAACAGGCCGCCATCGTATAAACGGGTGAATCCTTTTTGCAGCAGGATGCTCAGCTCTTCTTCGACCGACCGGTTCTGGTGCTGGCGGAAAGGAACCACGATATGAATTTTGTCTCCTTTGGGTAATGCACGGATCGCGTTGACCACATCGGTCACATCGTCTTTCCGCACCACCCGGCCCGACACCGGGCTGATGGTCTTGCCGGCGCGTGCGTATAATAACCGGAGGTAATCGTAGATTTCCGTCATGCTGCCGACGGTGGAACGCGGCGTGCGGGTCACCACTTTCTGCTCGATGGCGATGGCGGGACAGAGTCCGCGGATATAATCCACGTCGGGTTTGTTCATCCGCATCAGGAACTGGCGGGCATAGGCGCTGAGGCTTTCCGCATAGCGGCGCTGCCCCTCGGCAAACAGGGTGTCGATGGTCAGCGAACTCTTACCAGAACCCGATACGCCGGTGACAACCACCAGTTTATTACGCGGAATGGAAACATCGATGTTCTTGAGATTGTGTACGCGGGCTCCTTTAATGTATATATCCGAAACCCCGACCCCCGGGGCTGAGATGGTCTTGCTCATAGTAGTACTACAAAAGTAGGCAGGGTCGGTTCAAAAAAATTTTTAACAGACTATTGTTTATTTGAAAATATTATTATCTTGGTCTTCCGTTAAGTCCAACAGAGAAAAACCGAACCGATCCGCTATCGTAAAACTACTATAGAAGATTTCGTTTTTCTCCTACGGCTTAAAGGTTATCCAATATCCAGTTTTTCAGCCTATAAACCTGTATCAATAAAAAACCGTAGAAGTTTATGAAATCCATCTCTACCAAGACCGACAATGATCTGATCCATCAATTTATTGATGGCGACATGAATTCCCTCGAGACGCTTATTCTGCGTCACAAAGACAAACTGTACACATCCATCCTCTTCATGGTTAAAGACAAATATCTTGCCGAAGATATTTTTCAGGATGTACTCATCAAAATTATCGACACGCTCCGCGGCGGACGTTACACCGAAGAAGGCAAGTTCCTTCCCTGGGCCATGCGTATTGCGCACAACCTCTGTGTTGACCATTTCCGTAAAGTGAAGCGCACCCCCGCTATCAAAACCAGCGACGACCGCGACATTTTCGAAGTGCTGAACTTCACCGAAGACGGCGCCGACATGAAAATGATGAAGCGCCAGAGCCACGACCGCGTTCGCAAGATGCTCGACCTGCTGCCGGAAGACCAGCGCGAAGTGATCATCTTACGTCACTATGCCGAGCTCAGCTTCAAAGAGATCGCTGCGCTCACCAATTGCAGCATCAATACCGCGCTGGGCCGCATGCGCTATGGCCTGATCAACCTGCGCAAAATGATGGCAGAAAAAAATATTGCACTTTAACTTTTTTGTAATCACTTGACTGGGTATTTTCACGCCAGCAAACGACAAAATAATGTCATTCTGTAGCTCCCTCTGACACTTCCTTTTGCTTGCTCGTTGGAAGGCTGTTACAGAATGACGACTAATTGAGAGGTGGCCGCGAGGCCGCCTCTTTTTATGGCACCGAAGGTAATTGTGTATATTCGGATACGCCATGTTGAAAAATTACCTGAAAATCGCCTTTCGCAGCCTCGCGAAGAGAAAAAGCTACAGTATTATCAATGTACTGGGGCTGGCTACCGGCATGGCAGTATGCCTGCTGATCGTTCTGTTCATCAATGACGAGCTGGGCTTCGACAATTTTCATGAACAGGGAAAGGATATTTACCGCATGGTGGTAAAACGGCAATATCCCGGGCGCACCACTTCCTATGCCATCATCCCGCAATCGTATGCCTACGCGGTTCAGCAGGAATTGCCTGAAGTGCGTGAGGCCGTGCGTGTTTTCGACCTGCTCGGCGGCGGCGTTTTCCAGTTGAGATACGGCGATAAAACCTTTGAAGAAAAAAGGATGCTGGTTGCCGACTCCAATTTCTTCCGCGTATTCAGCACCCACCTGCTGGCAGGCAACAAAGAAACGGCGCTCAGCCAGGCAAATTCAGTGGTGCTGAATGAAACCACCGCCAGGAAATACTTCGGCTCGGTGAAGCAATCGGTCGGTAAGTTATTGCTGCCCGAAGGCATAGACGCCAACCCGCTGCTGGTGACCGGCGTGGTGGCGGACTGGCCGGAAAACAGCCACCTCAATTTCGACCTGCTTCTCACCACCGTGGGCAACCCGGCCACTTACGACATCAACTATACAGGCTTTGCCGCCTATACTTACCTGTTATTGAACAAAAACGTATCACCGCAGGTCGTCGAAGCAAAATTTCCACAGGTCATTGAAAAATATGCATCCGGTGATATTGAAAAAACCTTTGCGCAAACATACAGCCAGTTCCAGGCAAATGGAAACGGATACACATACTACCTGCAGCCCCTGCAGAAGATCCACCTGCAGTCGAACCTCGAAAACGAGTACCGCCCGAATGGCAGCATCCGCGCAGTATATGTTTTTGCCGTAGTAGCTGTTTTTATCCTCTTCATTGCCTGTATCAATTTCATCAATCTGTCCACCGCCCGTTCTACCGAAAGAGCCAGGGAAGTCGGCATCCGAAAAACATTCGGTTCCGAAAAAAAATCACTGATCGGCCAGTTCCTGGTTGAATCTACCGTGCTGAGCCTGGTAAGCATGTGCATCGCGCTCCTGCTCGTATTTGCCCTGCTGCCTTTTTTCAACCAGGTGTCAGACAAACATTTGCAGCTCCAGGTATTCTTTACACCGGCAAACAGCGCCATGCTGTTGCTGCTGACCATCATTACGGGACTGCTGGCCGGTCTCTATCCCGCACTGATCCTGTCGTCTTTCAAACCCATACAGGTGTTAAAGGGCAAATTCAAGTCGACCGGCTACGGCCTGGCCCTGCGAAACGGCCTGGTCGTTTTCCAGTTCGCCATATCGGTGGTGCTGATTGTTTGCACCATCATCGTTCATTCGCAAATGAACTTTATGACCAGCGGCGGCGAACTGGGCTTTCAGAAAGACAATACGATCATTATCGAAAGGGCCGACCTGCTGAACGACAAAACGAAAACATTTAAAACAGCCCTGCTGCAGGTACCGGGGGTCGCCGGGGCTACGAGCGCCAGCGCTTTCCCCGGACAGGAAAATTATTTCGGCACCAGTTGGACGGCGCCCGGCAACCAGGAGCCGATGACGGGCAGGGGTATTATCACCGATGAACAGTATCAAAGCACACTTGGCCTGCAATTGAAAGAAGGACGATTCTTTTCCAACAATTTTCCCGGCGACTCGCTGGCAGTCGTTTTGAATGAAAAAGCAGTCGCCGAGCTCGGGCTACAGAAACCACTGGGTTCCCGGCTGACAAGCCGCGACAATTTTGCCCTCGGTAAAAACGGCGAGCCGCTTACCTATACCGTTATAGGTGTGCTGAAAGATTTTCATTACCAGTCGCTCCGCACCAATATCACACCGCTGGTATTTGCCAGCGCTGCCCGGTTCAACGACCAAACGCCGTTTTTGGCCGTGAAAATAGAAGCGGGTCATTTCAAGACAGCGATTGCCGCCCTGGAGCAAACCTGGACAACATTTATAAAAGACCGGCCTTTTCACTATTCCTTCCTCGACAAGACCGTGGAAGCGCAATATCACGCCGAGCAGACCATGCAGAAGATATTCAGCTTTTTTGCATCGCTGGCCATATTCATCGCCTGTATGGGCTTATTGGGGCTGGCCGCTTATACCACCCAGCAACGCACCCGCGAAATCGGCATCCGGAAGGTATTGGGAGCCTCTGCCGGCGCCATTACAAAAATGTTATGCATCGGTTTCATGCGGCTGGTGATCATCGCTTCCGTCATTGCCTTTCCCCTTGCCTGGCTGGTTATGCACCGCTGGTTACAGGATTTTGCCTACCGGGTGTCCATCGGCTGGCAGGCATTTGCAGCAGCCGGCATACTGGCCATTATCGTTGCGCTGGCGACCATTGGCTTCCAGGCGCTGAAAGCCGCCATGGCCAATCCGGTGAAAAGCCTGCGGGCAGAGTAACCTGTAAACAGAAAACAACATGGATACATTCGGACACGACAAGGTCATCATCAGCGTGGTACTGAGCCTGGGGATCACCCACTTACTGAAAGGGGTTGCCAGGGTTATCGGGAACCACGAAAAACCACTACGCTACTGGATACACCTGTTATGGGTGCTCTACACCTTGCTGCTGCTGGTCGGTTTCTGGTGGTGGGAGTACCGCCTCGGCGCCATCAGGCAATGGCATTTCGGATCGTACCTGTTCATCATATTCTATATCACCTGCTTCTACCTGCTCTGTATCATGCTGATGCCCGAAGACATCAACCGGTACGACAGCTACAAGGATTACTATTACGGGCGGGGACGCTATTACTTTTTATTGCTGTCACTCGTTTTCCTGGTTGACCTGGGCGACACCCTGTTGAAAGGAACAGCGTATTTCTCGAACCTGGGACCCGAATACCCCGTCCGTATCGCAACTCATTTCGGGCTCTGCCTGGTGGCTTTTCGCAGTAAAAAGGAATGGTTTCACCTGGCGCTGGCACTGCTCTTCATTGTATATGAGCTCTCATGGATCACACGAACCTACAACCTTCAATAAAACACATTGCCAGCCTCCTTGTAAGGCCCCGGCATCACTGTGCGTTCTTACCGCACTGCAACCATTCCACGTAGCTGGCTGCATCGGGCGTATAACCCACCGGCTGGTTCAGCAATTTTTCATCCGACGATACGATCGCATACAAAGGTTGCGAGGCGTTTTTGAAGTTCTCGGTCTGGAAAGTGATGTATTTATCGCCCACCGTCTTTATTTCCACTTTTGCGCCGGCCGCATTGGTGTATAGAAACTGTTCGGCATCGGGCAACACTTTCCGGTCGTCAACATACAGCGACACGAGAATAAAATCTTTTTCGATCAGCTCCTGCACTTCAGGCCGCGTCCACACGTTCTCCTCCATCTTGCGACAGTTCACGCAGGCCCAACCGGTGAAATCGATGAGCAGGGGTTTACCGGTTTGCCTGCTGAGCGCAAGGGCTTTTTCATAGTCGTTAATTACCTGCGCTTCCACCCCTTTCCCCTTGGCCGCACCCTCGCCGTAAATGCTGTAATGCAGGGGCGGCGGGAACCCGCTTACCAGCGAGCGGTTGGCCCAGGGTGTATCGGTTACTCCGGGTATCAGGTACAGGGCAAAGAGCAGGAAGGCCGTGGCCAGCAGCTTGCGACCAGCGCCCAGCTTCGCCGGCGGCGGATCATGCCTGAATTTGAGGATGCCGAACAGGTAGAGGGCAGCCGCCAGCGAGATCAGCACCCATAAACCGAAGAACACCTCGCGCTTGAGAATGCCCCAGTGCATCACCAGGTCGGCATTTGACAAGAATTTGATCATCAGCGCCAGTTCCACAAAAGCGAAAACGATCTTCACGGTGGTCATCCAGCTACCCGACCGCGGCAAGTGCGACAGCCATTGGGGAAAGAGCGCAAACAGGGCAAAAGGCAATCCCAGCGCCAGCCCGAACCCTCCCATCGCCACGGTGAGCTGCAGCGCACCGCCGTTCTGGTTCAGCGCGCCTACCAGCAGCGTGCCGAGAATGGGGCCGGTGCAACTGAATGAAACAATCGCCAGGGTCAGCGCCATGAAGAAGATGCCACCCAAGGTGCCCATATTCGATTTTTCATCGACCTTATTGGTCATGCTGCTGGGCAGCGTAATCTCGAACAAGCCGAAGAACGACAAGGCAAACACAAAAAAGATCAGCGCAAAAGCCAGGTTCAGCCAGGCATTGGTGGAAATATTATTGAGAATGTCTTCGCTGCCGGCATCGAGAAAATAGAACGGGATGCTGAGCAGGATATAGATCAGGAAAATAAAAAAGCCATAGAGAAACGCATTGCGGATACCCTGCTGCCGGCTCGGCGCACGTTTGGTAAAAAAGCTGACCGTGAGGGGAATCATCGGAAAGGTGCAGGGCATGATCAGGCCAATAAGTCCGCCTGCGATGCCCAACACGAAGATCGACCAAAGCCCCTTGCTCTCTGCATCCTCGCCACCGGTGCCGCCACAATCGGCAGCGGGGCTTTTTGTATCAATGGAAGCACGGCGGATAGCGGCATTGCCCGTTGCCGAGCCCTGCAGCCGGGCATCGGCCGCCTGCAATTGCCCGCCGGCATCGGCGGAAAACTTAAACGGTATCTCTTCCGGCCCCACTATTTCTTCGCCCTGCAGCGCCATAAAAGCCAGGTGACCTTTCAACGCTGTTCCCGGCTGCACGCCGCTGACCGGCATTTCGATCTCTACCTTGTTCTCAAATGATTTCAGCACTGCATTGTCGAACAACGGCTCGGCTTTTTCGACAACGGCGCCTTTTTCCACAATGGTGCCGGCCTTGCCGTTAAAAGACGTATCAAATACGATCCGGCTATTGGGCTGGTCGTCGGGCATGGACGTAGAGTACATTCTCCAGCCGGGCCGGATACTGCACGTGAATACGAGCACATCGCCGCCCGGCCGGTGCTGCACAGCCGTAGAAACCGTTACCGGTAAGTCGGTCGTACCACCGGCGGTTTGCGCAAAACCGGTACTAATCGCCAGCGCCAACAGCGCCAGCATACCCAAAAGCTTGTTGATCATATAAATGAGCTGGGGTTAGCCGCCAACAGCAACTTTGAAATTGACCGTGGAAGGCGGCAGGCATTCGCGGTCGTTGCATACGATAAATTCAACCTTTCCCGCCAGGCTGGTCTTTGCCTTGCCCTTTACTTTCACCTGCTGTACGAAAGTGACGGTTTTCTCGAAATAGCGAACGTCTGATTTGAAAACCTCTTCGTATTTCTTCACCAACCGGCCGTTTTCCTTTACCTGGCCGTTCAATGACAGCAGGGGGTTCTTGGTAAACTCGAAGCTGGTCGGCAACGGTCCGTCACCCGCATCCTGGCTGTAAATATGATAATTGCCGCCCACGGCAGCCGTCATCAGCACTTCATAGGTATCTGCGCTGATCTTTTTGGATTCGAACGACCATTTGACCTGCTTTTCGCTTTGCGCGAAAGCAAATACAACAGCCACCAGGAAGAGTAAAGTGGTAAAGATTTTTTTCATACCACAAAAATGGCTGAATTTCTGCAAATGTTATTCTAAAACTGGGAATACCACCGGTCAGCCCCTATGATAAGGGTCACATAACCAGCGCTTTCAGCACCCGGCGGCCGTCTACATTACCCAATGCCTCGGCGGCGGCCCTTTCGGGGTGGGGCATCATGCCGAATACGTTGCCCTGCTGGTTCCGGATACCTGCTATATTGCGGATCGCCCCGTTGGGGTTGGCTTCGGCGGTCACCTGTCCTTTTTCATCGCAATAGCGATAAATAACCTGGTCATTGGCTTCCAGGGCGTCGAGCACCCGCTCTTCCGCAAAATAACGGCCCTCGCCATGGGCAATAGGGATGGTCAGGGCCTTATCGGCGCCCAAACCGGACAAGTGGATGTTCTTACAAATAAACTGCTGGTTGGCATTCCGGAGCAGCACGCCCGGCAACAGTCCCGATTCGCACAGGATCTGGAAACCGTTGCATACCCCCAGCACCTTTCCTCCTTTAGCGGCAAATTCGATCACGCTTTGCATCATGGGGCTAAACCGTGCGATGGCCCCGCAGCGCAGGTAGTCGCCGTAAGAGAAGCCACCCGGCAGCACAATGCAGTCTTCCTTGCCGAAAGCACTGAGGTCCTTGTCTTTGTGCCAAAGCATAATCACCTCCTGCCCCATGTCTTGGGCCAGGGCATCGTGCATGTCACGATCACAATTGGAGCCGGGGAAAACAACCACGCCAAACTTCATAACAACGAATTGAAGCGCGAAAATAAATAAAAGTTTGAGGTTTGAAGTTTGAGGTTTGAGGTGGCTGCCGCGTGCGGGGATGGCTTGTATTTGCCGGCTTACCTGCGGGAACGGTCTTTTCGTTTCTCGCGAGGGTGCTAATCGATTCTCGCGAGGGTGCTAATCGTTTCTCGCAGGAGTGCTAAATTTTTCACGCAAAGCCCGCAAAGAAGCAAAGACGCCAAGGATTTTTTTACCCGTCTTGGCGTCTTTGCTTCTTTGCGGGCTTTGCGTGAACCAAATGCCTACCTGGCGCGGAACCAAAGCTGCACCTCAAGGAGCCGGCAAATACAAGCCATCCCCGCATGCGGCAGCCACCTCAAACCTCAAACTTCAAACCTCAAACCATCAGATAATTTACCAGCACCGCGAACCCGAACACCAGCCAGTGCAGGATCAGGGGGAACATTTTCTTCTGGGGAAAATAATAGGCGGCGGCATGAAAGCTGGCCAGGGGGATGGTGCTCAGAAACCAGTGCTGGTAGTTGTTGCCGGGATTCACCAGAATGATCAGCAGCCCTACGATTAGAATGGACAATACCAGGCTCCAGCACTTGCGCACCTGGATCAGCATTTTGTTCAGGTTTTCCTGTACCAGCCAGCCGCCCGCCAGGAAGGGCACCACCAGCAGCAGGATGCCTACTGTAATCCAGAGCGAGGCCGGCAGCCGGGGAAGGTGAAAGCTGATCCTGGGCACCAGCTCATACGGCTTGAAATCATTCGTGAGGTACAGTACAATAAACAGGAAATAATAAGGCGTCAGGAACCCAATGAGTCCCACCACAATCTCGCCCACCCGCACGGGCCGCGTAATGACCATCGCCAGCAACAGCATGACGAGATAAGCGACACAGGGGCTGTACAACAGGGGCAGCACCCCTACAATAAGACAGGTATTGAAAACGGCCGACAACGGCTTGGCATTGTTGTACCAGCCCGACATGCCGTAGAATATCCAGATCAGCAACAGGTTCACGATCATGGTGCTGGAAAACTGGTTCCATTCGGGCAGCAGCGACGATACCAGCAGAAAGCTCATTCCCACCAGGAAATTCGGCTTGGGGAAGAGTTTGATGCTATTGGCAACCCGGTTCAGCAGGCTGGCCTGTAAGAACAGCAGCGCAAAGGCCAGCAGGCCATACAGGAAACCCTTATCGCCCGCAAAAGGATGCAGCACCCGCAGGATCAGCTTGTACAAATAATTATCTTCCTCCTGCCGCAAAGGCGCAGGCGCGTGCAGAAAAAGCGGAAATTTAAGGATCAGCGCATAAATCAGCAGCAGGAACGCATTACCCGGGTTCTTCTGCCGGAAAACTCCAATCACATATTTTGGTTTAAAAGTCTACCCTGGCAAAGCACAGGTAATTCCTATACAGGCACGGGATCACCAACTGCCGTGCACTGACCTGTTTCGCAAACCTCGGCATGAATTCGTACCCCTTGTCAAGGTTTTTATAGGTCGGATACCTGGTTAACTTTCCCGCCGCATCGAGGCTTTGGTCGGTCAATACAAAAGTTCTGCGCTCGAAAGTATTAAAAAGAAAGTGCACTTCACTGCCGGTATTCATATTTCCGTAAGAAATCAGGTT
>JBDHYM010000070.1:0-14005 GCA_039811405.1 Flavihumibacter sp.
GGTTCAGTGATTGGCGCCGTTAAGGGTGCAGAAGCAAAACAGAAATTTATGTTCCGCGTGCTGCGAAAGCAGGACGAGCGGCAGCATCGCGCCGACCGCCGGGCCGACGCGCGCGAAGGGAAAGTCATACTGGACGACATCGAAATGTCGTCTTTCCATAACTCCTGATAAGCGCCCCGGTTCGGGGCGTTTCTTTTTGTATTTGGTTTTTCCGAATGGTATTTGATCCTCCCGAATGCGGCTTTCGGTTTCACGCCAAGCGCGCAAAGGAGCAATGGCCGCAAAGAAGGAATAGGGCCGGGATTGATGGGTTAAGCCATTTATGGAAGAGGGCCCGCCGGGTAAGCCCTTTGCGGCCATTGCTCCTTTGCGCGCTTGGCGTGAAACAAAAAAGCCGGACCCACGGCACGCTCACCTTATCCACACCACCCTCCCCTCCCGCGGCAGCACCTCAAACCTCAAACTTCAAACCTCAAACCGCACAAACTTTTTTTTCTTCCCCCATCCTCCCGTAGTTTTGCGCAATTTATTTTTTTGCGACCATGCCCAAAGACCACTCCATCAAATCCGTCCTGATCATCGGTTCGGGACCCATCATTATCGGCCAGGCCTGTGAATTCGACTACTCCGGCACCCAGGCAGCCCGGAGCCTGCGCGAAGAAGGGATCAAAGTCATCCTGATCAACAGCAATCCGGCCACTATCATGACCGACCCGATGATGGCCGACAAGGTGTACCTGCTGCCGCTTACGGTAGAGAGCATCGAGCAAATATTGGAAGAAAACGACATCGATGCGGTACTGCCCACGATGGGCGGACAAACCGCACTCAACCTGGCCAAAGAAGCCGAAGACCTCGGAATATGGGAAAAGTACCATGTAAAATTGATCGGCGTCGATATTAAAGCGATCGACAAGGCCGAAGACCGCGAGAAATTCCGCCAGTGGATGATCGAGCTCGGCATTCCCGTAGCTACAGCTAAAACCGCCAACAGCTTCCTCGAAGGAAAAGAATACGCCCAGCAAATCGGCTTCCCGCTGGTGATCCGTCCCTCCTTTACCCTCGGCGGCACCGGCGGCGGATTTGTACACGATAAAGACGAGCTCGACGAAGCCCTGAACCGCGGTTTACAGGCCTCCCCCATCCACGAAGTGCTGGTAGAACAGGCGGTGCTCGGCTGGAAGGAATTCGAGTTGGAACTATTGCGCGATGCGAACGACAACGTGGTGATCATTTGTACCGTAGAGAACTTTGACCCGATGGGCGTACATACCGGCGACTCCATTACCGTGGCGCCGGCCATGACCCTCAGCGACACCGCTTTCCAACTGATGCGCAATACCGCCATCCGCATGATGCGCGACCTGGGCAATTTCGCCGGCGGCTGTAATGTGCAGTTCGCTCTCAACCCCGCTACCGAAGAGATCATCGCCATCGAGATCAACCCCCGCGTGAGCCGCTCATCGGCCCTGGCTTCCAAAGCCACCGGCTACCCCATCGCCAAGATCGCGGCCAAACTGGCCATCGGCTATAACCTCGATGAACTGGAAAACCAGATCACCCGAAGCACTTCGGCTTATTTCGAGCCCGCGCTCGATTATGTGATCGTGAAAATACCGCGCTGGAATTTTGACAAATTCAAAGGCGCCAACGATACCCTCGGCCTGCAAATGAAAAGCGTGGGCGAGGTGATGGGCATCGGCCGCAGCTTTACCGAGGCCGTGCAGAAAGCCTGCCAGAGCCTGGAGAACAACGCAGTGGGCCTCGGCTATTACGGCAAAAGCCAGATGCACGCCGAAGAGCTGATCGAATACATCAAAACACCCAAGTGGGATCGCATCTTCCGTATTAAAGACGCCATCATGCTGGGCGTTTCCATCAATACCATTTCGAAAGTTACCAACGGTATCGACCGCTGGTTCCTGTACGAGATACAGAAGATCTGCAACATCGAAAAAGAAATTGCGAAATATAAGCTGGCTACACTTCCCATCGAGCTGATCCGCCGCGCCAAAGTGCATGGCTTCAGCGATGAGCAGATCTGCCGTATTATGCAAGACGGCACGGAAGATGCACTGTATGAAAAACGCAAAGCCGCCGGCATCACCCGCGTGTTTAAAATGGTGGATACCTGCTCGGCCGAGTTTGAAGCAAAAACACCCTATTTCTACTCCACGTTCGAAGAGAGCAGCCAGAACGAAAGCATCCGCACCGACAAGAAAAAAGTGATCGTGCTGGGTTCAGGCCCCAACCGCATCGGCCAGGGTATCGAATTCGACTACTGCTGCGTACACGGGCTGCTCGCCATCAAAGAGTCAGGCTATGAAGCCATCATGGTGAACTGCAACCCCGAAACCGTTTCCACCGATTTCGATATCGCCGATAAGCTCTATTTCGAACCGGTGTATTGGGAGCACCTCTGGGAAATCATTGAACATGAGCAACCGGAAGGAGTGATCGTGCAGCTCGGCGGACAAACCGCTTTGAAGCTCGCCGAGAAGCTGACCGAAAAAGGCGTGAAGATCATCGGAACCTCTTTCGATAACATGGACATCGCCGAAGACCGCGGCCGCTTCAGCGATATGCTGAAAGACCTCGGCATTCCTTATCCCGAATACGGCACGGCTTACGATGTGGATGAAGCGGTGCAGGTAGCGAACCGGGTGGGATACCCCGTACTGGTACGCCCCTCGTATGTGCTCGGCGGACAAAGAATGCGGATCGTTATCAACGACGATGAAGTGGAAAAAGCCGTAGTGAGCCTGCTGAAGCATATTCCCGGTAACAAAATACTGATCGACCATTTCCTCGACCGTTGCCAGGAAGCCGAGGTGGATGCCATCTTCGACGGCGAAAACTTCCATGTAATGGGCGTGATGGAGCACATAGAGCCGGCGGGTATCCATTCGGGCGATTCCAACGCGGTACTGCCTGCCTTTAACCTGACGCCGCTGGAAGTGACCACCATGGAATACTATTCCGAAAAGATCGCCCGGGCGCTGAATATAAAAGGGCTGATCAATATCCAGTTCGCCATCAAAGACGGCAAAGTATATGTGATCGAAGCCAACCCCCGCGCCTCGCGCACCACACCTTTCATCGCGAAGGCTTACCAGATACCCTATCTCAACATTGCCACCAAGGTGATGCTGGGCGAAAAGAAGCTCACCGATTTCAAATTTGAGAAAAAGCTGAAAGGTTTTGCGATCAAGGAACCGGTGTTCAGCTTCAACAAATTCCCGGGTGTGAACAAGGAGCTTGGTCCCGAGATGAAAAGCACCGGCGAAGCCATCCGTTTCGTCAAAGACCTGCGCGACCCTTACTTCCGGCAGCTCTATAAAGACCGGAGTATGTACCTCAGTAAATAATTTTTTACCCGTCGGGTGGCACCCGACGGGTAAAATGTAAGAAATTACATACATGTTCTTCCTACTTCAAATCGACGCTGCTTCAGAGAAAGCCTTCAGCTTCGCTGTAAAGGCAAAGCAAATGGCCATTGAATACGCCCCCAAAGTGCTGGGTGCCATTCTGTTGTATATTATTGGCTCGTGGATCATCAGTAAACTGTCGGTGCTGATGAAAAAAGCCATGTCGGCCCGCCAGTTCGATCTTTCTTTGCAGACCTTTCTCGGTTCGCTGGTAAAAGTTACCCTTACCATACTGCTGGTACTCACTATTTTCGGCATGCTGGGCGTGGATCTTACCGCCTTCGGCGCCCTGGTTGCCGGCGCCGGCCTCGCTATTGGCGTGGCCCTCAACGGAACCCTGGGTAATTTTGCCGGCGGAGTGATGTTGCTCACCTTCAAACCCTTCAAGGTGGGCGATATTATTGAAGCCCAGGGACAAACCGGCGTGGTGAAAGAGATCGGCATCTTCAATACCGTGCTGCTATCACCCGAAAACAAGACCATTATCCTGGCCAACGGAGCGGTTTCAACCGGAACCATCGTCAATTATGCCACCCACGGCAACCTCCGGGTCGACCTCAGCATGGCCATTGCACCCGACCAGGATATCGAAAAAGCCCGGCAAACCGCCATCGATGCCATGCTGAAAATACCGGCGGTATTGCCCGATCCTCAACCGGAAGTGAACGTGCTGAAGATCAGCGACGGAATGGTGACCCTCGCCATACGCCCCTATGCGACCCAGGAAAACTATTGGACGGTCTTTTTCAGCACGCAGGAAGCGGTGAAAAAGGCCTGGGATGCCGCCGGTATCCAGGGACCGGTTCCGCACGTGGTGCATATCAACAAGTAGATTCAAAGTTTAAACATTTAATGCATTGGCTTGTTGTTCTAAAAATGCAAGCAATGAATTACCTGGATGCGCTTACCTGGCGTTATGCAACGAAACGAATGAACGGCGAAGCTGTTCCCGAAGAAAAACTCACCAATATCCTGGAAGCAATCCGGCTGGCGCCGAGTTCTATGGGCTTACAGCCTTATACTGTGATCGTGGTGAAAGAACGGGCCACCCGCGAAAAACTTTTGCCCGCCATTAACCAGCCACAGGTTACGGAAGGATCGGCATTGCTGGTCTTTGCTGCCTGGACCAAGGTGAACCAACAGCAAATCGACGATTATATCCGGAATATAGCAGACACCCGCGAACTACCCCCTGCTGCGCTTGCCGGCTTCAAAACCAACATTGAAAACCTGGTGAAATCAAAAGACAGCCAGTCGCTGTTTTCCTGGACGGCCCGCCAGGCTTATATCGGTCTTGGTTACGCCACCGCGGCAGCAGCTTTCGAAGAAGTTGACGCCACCCCGATGGAAGGTTTCTCGCCTGAAAAACTGAATGCACTCCTGGACCTGGAAGCGAAGGGATTGTCGGCCGTTGCCGTCGTAACCCTCGGTTACCGCAACTCCGAAACCGACCAATTGGCAAAAGCACCCAAGGTGCGTCGCCCTGCCGAGCAATTTTTCCATTACCATAACAACTAAACAGTTGCTGCATAACCAGAGCATCGTTTGGCGATAGCCTGTAACCGTTAACCGCTGCATCACGAAAAATAATACCGTGTAATCACGCTTGACCCGCGCCTGCCGGCGGATTAGTTTGCGCGGATGTACAAAGCACCGCTGTGGCATGCCGCACCTTTTCTGCGTTTGTTACCGCCGTTCACCGGCGGGCTTATCCTGGCTGACCAATGCCGGCTCAGCGAAGAATGGGTGCTGTGCGCGCTGCTGGTGGCGGCGGTCGCTTTGCTGCTCACCACAAAGCATCATCCATCGTATCGTTTCCGCTGGCTTACGGGTGTGGCGATGCATGTTTTCCTGGTGCTAACGGCCATGCAGATATTCTGCCAGAACCAGTGGTCGCGGCAAACCGGTTGGCTGGGTCACTATACACAACGCTGCATCGCTTATATCGGCTCGCCAGAAACCATTGTGCTGCCGGCAGAAAAAACCAATCGCCAGGTTTTCCGGGTGCAGTACTATATAGACAGTCAATACCGGATAGCTCCCTGCTTCGGAAAGATCCAGGTAGCCCTGCCGAAAACAGATAGTCTGCATCCGCTTCCCGGCGAAAGCTGGCTATTCGCTGCATCACCCGTTAAACCCATTCAGCCCAACCTTCACCCCGGCGCTTTCAACTACGCCTTGTATGCAGCCCGGCAGCACCTCTTTCACCAGGGTTATTTTCAGCGACACCAACTGATACGCCTCCGGCCGGCCGGGAGATACAATGCTGCTGCTTTTTTCGCCCGCTGCCAGTTGTCGGCCATCGCCGCCATGCGGGCAACCATCACACCGAAAGAGCAGGCACTCGCCGTGGCCCTGCTGATCGGTTACCGGCAGGAGATGGACAAAGACCTGCTCCAGGCGTATAATGATACCGGCACTGTACACGTGATCGCTGTTTCAGGTATGCACCTGGGGTTATTATTCCTACTGCTGCAACTACTGTTGAAATGGCCCATTCAGGGAAGTTGGTTCAGGTGGATCAAAGCCATCGTCGTTTTATGTATGATCTCCTGGTTCAGCGCTGTCGCCGGCGGCGCACCCTCCATTTTGCGCGCCGCGCTGATGTTTGGTTTTGCCACCCTTGGCAAGCTGCTTTTCAACCCTATGCACAGCCTGCAATCGCTCGCTTTTACGGCTTTCTGCATGCTGGCACTTGAACCCAACTGGTGCTGGGACGCCGGCTTTCAGCTTTCATTCGCTGCCCTGGGCAGCATTGTTGTCTACCAACCCCTTATCGCCGGCAGAATACAACCCGGCAACCCGCTGCTTAAACAGCTCTGGGAACTGACAGCCACTACCCTCGCTGCACAGGTGCTCACCTTTCCCCTAACCGTTTATCTTTTTCACCAGGCGCCGTTGTATTTTCTCGGCAGCAACCTGGTAGCTGTTCCTTTATCGAGCATTGCGCTGGTGACGGGAATGATACAGTGGGGATTGCATGCGGCGGGCGTCCCATTTCACTTCTTCGGCGAGTTCACCGCGTTGATGATCCGGTGGATGAATGCCGGCATTATACATTTCAGGCTGCTGCCGGGGTCGGTGCTGCGCAACCTGGAATGGAGTGTTCCCCTGACACTGTCGGTATATTGCTGCATTGCTGCTTTTACACTTTGGTGGGGGCGCCGGTCAAAAGCCGCCCTCTTCAACCTGCTGATGGCTGCGCTGGTGCTGGCCTGCATACAAACCTGGGAGCGGTGCCAGACCCGCCGCCAGGCTTATCTCCTCGTTTACCATCAGCCAGGTGCGCGGATGATCGACCTCATTCGCGGTGATACTGTTTATGAAATCGGCGCCACACCTGAAAAATCTTTATTACGGCGCCATGCGCAGCGCTATTTCCATACCAAAACACAGATTCACCTCGAAACAGGAAACCTGTATGCCGGCGGATTGACCATTGCCCTACCCCCCGCACCGGCAGCAGTTTATCCGCCGGCCGATATCCTGGTCCTGCCGCCGGGAGCGCCCATTCCCGTCGACAGCCTGTTGCCCCGGGCCGGCCTGCTGGTAGCCGACGGCAGCATGGTACGTTCAAAAGCGACGCATTGGGAAGCGGCCAGCCATCGCTTTCAACAAGCTTTCCACAACGGCTGGAAAGACGGGCCGCTGCTGCTAAAACTCAACATTAAGCGTAACTTTGCGCCTCCGTAAGCAAACACCAACACGATGAAAAAGAAGGTTCAAAGCGCGCTGATCTCCGTATTCTATAAAGATGGTCTTGATTCGCTCGCCCGGCTGCTGCATGAGCAGGGTGTAACAATCTACTCTACCGGCGGCACCCAGCAGTTCATAGAAAAACTGGGCGTTCCCTGCATACCGGTTGAATCGGTTACTTCCTATCCCTCGATCCTCGGGGGCCGCGTCAAAACCCTTCATCCGAAAGTATTCGGCGGTATCCTGGGCCGGCGGAACAACGACCAGGACCTGGCCGAAATGAAAGAATATGAGATACCGGAAATCGACCTGGTGATTGTTGACCTGTATCCGTTCGAAGAAACCGTGGCCAATACCAGCGACGAGCAGGCCATCATCGAGAAGATCGATATCGGCGGACCATCCATGATCAGGGGCGCCGCCAAGAACCACCGCGATGTAGTGGTGATCGCTTCCAGGCAGGACTATGGTTTTCTCGAACAACTGTTGCGCGACCAGGAGGGGCACACCAGCCTGGAGCAACGCCGTCATTTTGCCGCTAAAGCTTTTGAGGTATGCGCGCATTACGATGTAGCCATCTCCCAATATTTCACGCCCGGCCTCAACAACTATTTCCTGGCTTCGGTGCCATCGCCCAAGAGCATGCGTTATGGTGAAAACCCGCACCAGCAGGGTGTTTTCTATGGTGCGCTCGATGAGTTGTTCAACCAGCTTAACGGCAAAGAGCTTTCTTATAACAACCTCGTGGATGTGGATGCGGCGCTGCAGCTCATACGTGAATTCGATATCGCCGGCGGACCCGTTTTTGCCATCATCAAACACACGAATGTATGTGGCGTTGCCTGCCGCCATACCGTGAAAGACGCCTGGAATGCCGCCCTCGCGGGCGACCCCGAAAGCGCTTTCGGTGGCGTGCTGGTGTGCAATACCGCCATCGATGCAGCTACTGCCAATGCCATCAACGAAATATTTTTTGAAGTGCTGATCGCGCCTTCTTTTGAAGATGCCGCGCTCGATATCCTGCGTTCAAAAAAGAACCGCATTCTCTTACAGCAGAAAAAACAACCGGAAAGCACCTACCAGTTTAAATCGGTGCTGAACGGCGTACTGATGCAGCAGAACGATGAAGGTAGTTTTGAAAAATGGGACGAGGCGGGCGCCCGCTTCTGTACCGAAAAAGAACGAAGCGACCTGGCTTTTGCCAATATCATCTGCAAGCATTTAAAAAGCAATGCCATTGCGCTGGTGAAGAACCAGCAATTGGTGGGCAAGGGCTGCGGACAAACCAGCCGCATCGACTCCCTGCGCCAGGCCATTGAAAAAAGCAGGCAGTTCAACTTCGACCTCTCGGGGGCGGTGATGGCGAGCGACGCCTTTTTCCCTTTCAGCGACTGCGTACAAATTGCGCACGAAGCGGGTATTACGGCGGTGATCCAGCCCGGCGGCTCCATTCGTGACAAAGATTCGGTTGAGTATGCCAGCGCGAACAATATGGCAATGGTGATCACCGGCACCCGGCACTTCAAGCATTAACCAGCGTCCCAGAAGATATCCTCTTTCATGAATATGCCGTAAAGGTCGCGCCACTCCGTGAACTCGGCGGCGGTGCCGAGAAAATTGTTGTGCCAGATGGTGATCAGGCAGCCCTGCACTTTCTGCACGGCGCGGTAGTACTGCTTCAATTGCGCATAGGCCTGTGCGGGCGTTAGCTTCTCCTCGTAATACGCGTTGGCATCCATGAAGCAGAACGGGTAAATGACCAGCTCGGTCGATTCGTTCTTTGCCAGGTTGAACCAGTTGTAGGAAGAGCAGACCGAAGCCCTGAAGCCGTTGATGGAGCCATAGCCCATGGAGTAATCCTGCAATACATGCTGCTCCAGCAAACGTTCATAATGCAGGGGCAGGGTGAATTTGATATAGTGCTGGCGACTTTTTGATATGGGCTGGTCGGCCACCGCTTCCAGCCATTCCAGCTCTTCTTTCAGCAGCCGGCTGTTGTTCGATACGCTGCTTTGCCACGACGGGTGTATGCCGATCTTATAGGCGTCTGCACAATATTTGATCAGTTCCTGGAAACCTTCGGTATCGGTGGGCAGGTTTTTGTCATACCCCTGCCGGTGCTGCGCAACCAGGAAAAAATAGACCGGCCTGGAGCGGCAATACAAATGCAGCGCGTCGAGCCATTCATAGGCATCGTAGGGATCTTTCTCTTCGTTTTGCAGCACGCGGAGCCTTTGCCAGGCAGCCTCGCTATCGCCCTTCAGCAAAGAACGGCAAAAGCCAGCCGCATTCACCCACCAGCTTTTACCCTTGTATGCGTACATCATGTCGATGTCGTAGGTGGGAATAAAACGGAAACTCTTTTTTCGCAACAATATGCCGGGATACAACTCCGTCAGTATATGTTCCCACTTCTGCAGCCAGTTGTTCACGAGGGGCTGGTCGAGAAATCCTTCCCTGAAGGCCAGCGAATTGGTATGTGCATAACGGCCATAGCTATCCGCTTCATGGGGAAGGTATTCTTCGTACCGGCTCAGCAGGTAGAACACAGCCGAAAGAATATCGAACGGCAGAGAGGCGGGCGCTGTAGGGTAAAACGCTTTCAGCGAATCCCAGTCGAAGCAGCGAATAACCTGTTCATGAATATCATTCTCGAAAAGCAATCCCGCGGGAATAATATGAAACTCCTGTTCGGCGATGCGGTGTTCGCTGTAATTGATCTTCGGCAACGGCGCCTCCAAAAAACACGTGGAATCGCCGGTCAGTTCCAGCTCGTCGTAAAACATTTCCCTGTTCAGGAAATCGATGACATACTGTAAGCGCGGCGATGGTTGTTTCGCATACAGCAGCATATCAGGAACGATTGTTTTTTTCCCGCCATCGCTGGTTAAAGCTTTTTGCCGGGAAATGAATGGATCCGCGATGTTCGTTCCATCCCTTCAGCAATGAATTTACCACCCAGTTTTTCAACGCCGGCGTGCCCTTGTTCATCCATTTGCGGTTCGTTACACCAATGCGCCAGCCCTTCCAGGCCATCTTTTCCGACCAGCCGGCATAGCCTTCTTCTACCGCTTCATGGCGGTTCTCGAGCAAGAGCTCGTGCAGGTTTATTTTAACAGCGCACACTTCCGTACAATTACCGCAAAGCGAAGAAGCATGGCTGAGGTGTTTCCATTTATCGAGGTCTTTCAGGTGCGGCGTAATGACACTGCCGATAGGGCCGCTATAGGTAGTGCCGTAGGTATGCCCGCCGATATTTTTATACACGGGGCAGGCATTCAGGCAGGCGCCGCAACGGATGCAATACAGGCTCTCCCGCATTTTCGGATTCGCGAGGATATTGGTGCGGCCGTTGTCGAGCAGGATCACATACATTTCTTCGGGGCCATCGGTTTCACCGGGTTGCCGCGGACCTGCAATGATCGTGTTATAGACCGTTATCTGCTGCCCGGTGCCGAAGGTGGCCAGCAACGGCCAGAACAGCCCGAGGTCTTGCATGGAAGGGATCACTTTTTCAATGCCGGTGATCACGATATGCGTTTTTGGCCAGGCACAGCTCAGGCGGCCGTTGCCCTCGTTTTCGGTCACGGCTACTGCGCCCACGTCACTGATAATAAAATTCGCGCCGGTAACACCCACTTCGGCTTCCACATATTTCTCCCGCAGGCGGCGGCGCGCCTCAAGGGTAAGCTGTTCGGGGGTCATCTGGGGGTCGGTACCCAGTTTCTCCGCAAACAGGCGGGCTACGTCTTCCTTGCTCTTATGCATGGCCGGCGTAACGATATGATAAGGCGTTTCGCCGTCGAGCTGCTGGATGTATTCACCCAGGTCGGTTTCCACGCTTTCTATCTGGTTTTCTTCGAGGAAATGATTGAGCTTGATCTCTTCGGTAACCATGCTCTTGCTCTTTACCAGCGTTTTGCAGTTCTTTTCCTGGCAAATGCGCAATATCTCCTGCAGGGCTTCTTCGGCCGTTTCGGCCCAGATCACTTTGCCGCCGCGTGCGGTAAAAGCCGACTCAAACCCTTCCAGCATCTGGTCGAGCGTTTCGATGGCGCGCCACTTGATGTTCTTGGCGCGCTCGCGCGCCAGGTGCAGATCGCTGAACTGCGCCTTGCCTTTGGAGAGGGCGGTATTGTATTTACCTATGTTGAAATTGATCGTCTTTCGATGACCGAGATCAGCCGCTTTGGTGCGGCTCTTCTCCATAAAACCGGCCTTTACTTCATTTGACATAGTGGGTGGTTGGGAAGCCGTAATTTACTGCAATGTCTGGTAATAGGCATCGAGCGCTTCATAGTATTCGCGGCCATATTTCCGGATGATCGGCTCTTTCAGGAACTGGTATACCGGCACCTTCAGCTTTTTGCCCAGCTTGCAGGCTGGTGCACAGAGGGTTTCGCGGGGCTCGTAATTGAGCAGGTCATATTCTTTTGTCACTTTTATCCGAATGGGAAAAAGGTGGCAACTGATGGGCTTTTTCCATTTGATCTTACCCTCGTTATAAGCCTGTTCAAACGCGCATTTGATGGCGCCGGCGGCATCGCGGTACCCGTAAGAGCACATGCCGTCGTCGTTGGCGGGCGTTACCCAACCGAATTCACGATCATACTGGTAGCGACCATGTTTTTCTATATGGCGGATGCCTTCTTGCGTGAGATACGGCTTTACGATATCATAGGTTTCGTTCACGATGTCGAGCTCGGCGGTGTCAAGCGGTGCGCCGGTGTCACCATCTTCGCAGCAGCCGCCCTTGCACCGGCTGATATCGCACACGAATTTCTCATCGATGATATCGTCACTGACCAGTGTATTTCCTATAGCGATCATGGTTCGGTAAAGGTAGCTGATCCGCTTTTATTGTTCATTTATTTCGACGGGCGGCTACAGCCCCAGCATCTTCCGGCCGCTGTCGTCGGCATCGGCAAACGCTTCTTTGGCCAGGTTGCGTTCGCGGGCCGCTTCGTCTTTTTTTCCCAGGCGCAGCAGTGCTTTTGCCAGCCAGAGGTGGCCGCCGCCATAGTTCGGATCGTGTTGTATCATGGCCCGGGCACTCGCCTCTGCCAGTTCCATGTTTCCACTGGAATAGGTGATATTGGTAAGTAGTTGTAAAAAATAAAGTGCGCTTATCCAGGGATCGGGACCGGTTTGCTTCAGCATCGCCTGCTGAATGCCGGTAATGGGTTCCTGCAACGACTTATTAAACGGGTCTTTTTGCAGGGCAAGGCCGATGGTTATCAGTGACTGGATACCCTCGAAATATTGGGATGCATCTGCCACTTTCTCTTCATTGGCGCCTTCGTCGCGCATGACCTGTTTGAGAGAATCCATCACATGGGTTACCATGGCATTCGCACGCTCAGCAGCCCGTGCATCTTTTTTCAGCATATAACCGATGCCGGCCGTCACATAGCCGGTCAACTGGTTGGCCGGGCCTTTGCCCCTGGCAATTTTTTCGGATAAGCGGATCGCTTCATCATACCTGCCGTTTTGCAAAAGAAAGTTGGGATGGCCCTTCCTGATATAACCTTCGGCATCTTCCATAAAAGCCGTCAGGGTATCGAGCCGGCTGAATATCTCTTCCGCCCTGGAGAATTGCCCTTTGTACTGATAGCAGTATGCCAGTAAATCCAGGTTATGCGGATGGTGCCAGTCGTAATGAGCCGGCATTTGCTCTTCCCGGTATTTTTTCTTTTCAAGAGAGAAAGCAATATTGAATTTTTCAATGGCTTCATCCACCTTTCCGGTCTTCATCAGGTCGTGCGCGTACATGTGCCAGGCGTGGGGTATCTCGGGCGCCAGCTTTGTGTATTGCTCGCCGAATTGCAGGGCATCGGTAAACTTCGACAGACTTTCATTGCCATGTACCAGCAGGTGTACTGCGCCGAAATGATCGGGTCTTAATGCCAGTGCTTTCTGCAGGTACGTCACTTCGAGGCTGTCGCAGTAGCTTCTTGTTTCGGTGTTCCGTCGGTAGCTGTTGCGCATATCAGCGATAAAGAGCCAGGCGTTCGCGTTGTTGGCATAGTTTATTTTCATGGAGTCGATGCCCGCCAGCACATATTCCCTTGCCTGGTCAATGGTGGCGGAGTCATAGGCCGGCAGCATATAGCGGTTATAAAGGCGAAGTATGTCTTTTTCAAGCGCAGTAGTGCCATTGTTGCTTTTCAGCACTGCTTCCGACGCATAGTTTCTCGCGGTATTACTGTCAGACAAGGCATCATAGCAGGTAGCCAATCCGAAATAGATCATGGCTGCCGAGCTGTCGAATCTTCTGGCTTTGTGAAAAGACCTGGCCGCCTGCACGTATTCGAAATTGTAGTAGAAAGCCATCCCCTGGTTAAAATAGCTTTGTGCTTCGTTGCTGCCTGTGCTGATGGGATAATCAATGTGGCCGATACCCGTTTTCTGCGAGATATCGCTGATCAGAAAATCTTCCGGCACATAGGCGGGCGCAAGGCAGTACTGTGCATTTTGTAACATGCCGGCTTTATAACGGGCAAGCGCCAGGGTGTCTATCTTATCGGTGCGCGACGACGATAAGAAAATGAGCAGGCAGGCAGCCACGGCTGCACATAGCAATCCGTACTTCATATATAATAATTGTATAACCTGAAGTTATGCCAACCTGTCCAGTAAGCAACAGGTATTTTTCCCGTTTAGTTACGCCACTGCAGCGTATTTACCAGGTGAATTAGGTCTTCTTTGAGAAAATTGTTGACCGGCCGCAACGAGTCTTCGTTCGGTGCGGCATCGAAATAGAGCGCACCCCGTAAGAAATGTTTTACCGAGTCGCTTACCAGAAACTGGTTGGCGGTGGCCGTATTTCCCCCGATACGAAAGAAAATACCGTCGATGCCATGGGGTGTTTTAAAAGCGCT
>JBDHYM010000071.1:0-13661 GCA_039811405.1 Flavihumibacter sp.
CGCCCGAGGCGCAGCAGATACCCTGGCGCAATGACCAACTGGTATTCGACAGCCTTCTCTTTGAAGACATTGCCCGGCAACTGGAACGTCATTACAATATCCATATCGCCGTGGAAGACAGTACGCTGAAGACCTATCGTTTTACCGGCCGCTTCAGCGCCCGGAAAGACTATCGTTCCATTCTACAAATCATCGGCGAACTGACACCAATGACCTATACCATTCAAAACGACACCATCCACATCCAATCCAAACCAATACCATGAGCGGATAACCCCAAAAAAAACCGGAAATGCGGGAACATTTCCGGCGAAAAATTGATGCTGAAAACCCGTTGCAGGGATTAACAAACACCAAACCATACGAATGTATGAAAAAACAATTCGCCGGGCTGCTTATGCCCCGGAACTGCCTGTATGAGAAATTGCTCCGGATCATGAAACTGACCACTGTACTGCTTCTGGCCTTTTGTATGCACTTGCACGCCCGCGTGTTTTCGCAGAAAAACACGCTTAGCCTGCAGGCCAAAGCCAGCCCCGTTTCCAGGGTGCTCGCTGATATTCAGCAAAAAACAGGTTACTCTTTCTTTTATCGCAACGACCAGGTAAACCTGCAGCGCCGGGTAAGCCTCGACTTCAGCAATGCCCCGATAGAAAAAGTGCTGACCGCGCTCTTCGACAATGAACCGATACGTTACCAGTTCATCGGCGACGTGATCGTATTGCGTACGGAGCCGCTTGCGAAAGCGGAAGCCGGCAACGCCTTCCTGGTGGTTACGGGAAAGATAACCAATGCCGCTACCCACGAGCCTTTGGCGGGTGTAACGGTAATAGAAAAGGCATCGGGTAACGGAACAGCCACCGACAAGAACGGCGATTTCAAGCTGGAGGTTGCAGACGACCAGGCCGTATTGGTGGTCCGTTCGATCGGCTTTCAACCGGTAGAGCTGCCGCTTGCCGGGAAACACGCAGTAGAGATAGCACTGGTAGAAGAGAAGAAAGTGTTGGACCAGGTGGTGGTAGTCGGTTATGGTACCCAAAAGAAAAAAGACATCACGGGCGCGGTAGCCGTTATCGGTTCCAAAGAACTGGAAGACCGGCCCAATAACCAGTTCGGTTACGCCATCGAAGGCAAGGCCGCGGGCGTGCAAGTGATCCGTCCCTCGGGACAGCCGCAAGCCGGCTTTTCCATCCGGGTGCGCGGCACTTCCACCATTACTTCAGGAAGCGAACCATTATACATCGTAGATGGCGTGCCCACCGAAAACACCCAGGAGATCAACCCTGCCGATATCGAAAATCTGACGGTGCTGAAAGACGCATCCGCTGCGGCGATATACGGCTCGTCAGGCGCCAACGGAGTGGTGCTGATTACGACCAAACGCGGCCATAATCAACCCACGCGGGTGGCGCTGAATGCCTATACCGGCTACTCTTCACCCTGGCGCAAGCTCGATGTGCTGAATGCTGCCCAATACAAAGACCTGATGACAGAAATGGGGCTGAATACCGATTGGGCAAGTTACCCGAACAACAACTACTGGCAAGACCAGGTATTTCGTACCGCCAACGCACAGAACTACCAGGTAAGCCTGACAGGCGGCAATGAAAAAACGGGGTATTATATGTCGGGTTCATGGATGAAGCAGGATGGAATCGTGCTTACCAACACGGTGCGCCGCGCCAATTTCAAGCTTAATCTCGATCATAGCATCAATAAGATATTTAAAGTGGGCACCTCTATTGCCTACAGCCGCTGGAAAGATGTGGACGTAGACGAGGCAGGTCGTTTCGGAGCGGTGATGAGCTCCCTGAGCGGATCGCCTGTTACGGGCGTATATGACAATGAGGGGCATTTCGCGATCGATCCTTTCATTTCAGACGTGGAAAATCCGGTAGGGCTGCTGTTGAAAAATGACCATAAGTGGATCAACTATCGCTTTAACGGGAATGTGTATGCGGAAGCGCAGGTGCTGCCCTCGCTGAAGCTGCGTACCATGTTCGGGCTGGAACATACCGACGGCACTTATGACGGATGGGTAGATCCGTTCCGCAGCCGCGAAGGCCGGGGATTCAAAGGGATCGCCGATCTCAGCAACAGTAATTACGATTACTGGATCAGCGAGAACACCGTTACTTATACGCTCAACCGGAATGCACACCAGCTGACAGCCGTTGGTGGTTTCGTTGCCTCCGAGCGGAGCGTGGCCGCCAGCTCCATTCATGCAACGGGGTTTGGCAGCGCCGCTATTCCGTCGGTAAATGCAGGCTCTATTAAAACCAGTACCGCCAGCACCAGTCGCCGCCGGAACAGCTCGTTCATCGGCCGGTTGAATTATGCCTACGACGACCGTTACCTGGCTACCGCCAATTTCCGGGCCGATGCTTCTACTGTTTTTGCGAATACCGATAACCCCTGGGGATATTTCCCGTCGTTTTCCCTCGGCTGGCGTATTTCCAAAGAGAAGTTCTTTACGCTCGACAAAGTGAATGAGCTGAAGCTCAGGCTGGGCTGGGGCGCCGTTGGAAATGACCAGACGGCCGACTATGCATCTTATGGGCTCGTTTCGCCAACAGCACCCTATGTGATCGGCGGCGTAGTGGTACCCGGTACGGCTCCCGGTTCCATGGAAAATGTCAACCTGCGCTGGGAAACCACCCGCCAGTCGAATATCGGTCTCGATATCGCGCTGTTCAACAACAGGGTGCTGGTTACCACTGACTACTATATCAAGAGAACAGAAGACATGCTGCTCGACCGGCCGGTACCGGCCAGCCTGGGCATACCTTCCAATACCGCGATCAAGAACATCGGCAGGATGGAAAACAAGGGCTTTGAGTTTGCTGTCAGCACCCGCAACCTGGCAGGTGCGTTTAAATGGAATACCGATTTCAATATTTCCTTTAACCGCAGCAAGGTGCTGGCCCTCGATGGCGGCCTGATCAAGATCGGCAATATCGCCGATCGCGGTACGGTAGCCATTGCCGAAGAAGGCAAGCCGCTGGGATTGTTTTACGGCCTGGTGGCGAAAGGAGTAGATCCACAAACCGGTGATATGATCTATGAAGACCTCGATAAAGACGGAGAACTCAGCGACGGCGACTATAAGATCATCGGCAATTCGAACCCGAAATACATGTTCGGCCTGACCAATAACTTTTCCTATGGCAACTGGTCGCTCAACATTTTTGTACAGGGTGTACAAGGCAATGATATCTTCAATGCCACCCGTATTGAGCTCGAGGGATTGATGAGCCCCCGTAACCAGTTGTCGACCGTATTGAACCGGTGGACCACCGCCGGGCAGCAAACATCCATTCCGCGTGCTACCTACGGCGACAATTACAATTCATTGATCTCGTCCCGTTTCATTGAAAACGGTTCTTATGTGCGCGTAAAGTCGGTCATGCTTGGCTACGACCTTCCGGCCGCACTGTTGCAGCGAATCAAAATGAACAAGGTCAGGCTGTACGTCAGCGCAGAAAACCTGCTGACCTTCACCAAATACAAAGGGTTTGATCCTGAAGTAAGCGTGTATGGCCGGAGCGGCGACAACAAAGAAAGGAATATCGGCCAGGGTGTTGACTACGGTACTTACCCGCAATCGCGCGATTTCATTTTCGGACTCAATATCAGCTTTTAATAAAGCCAAAACTCCCTTACATGAAAAAGTCTTCTCTTATTTATATAGTTTTCCTGGTGCTGTCGGTAGCCGGCGGCTCCTGTAAAAAATTTCTGGATCTGAAACCGGAATCGGAATTGACCACCGGCAATGCATACAGCACCGCTGCCGATCTTGAGAATGCGCTGGTAGGTGCTTATCGTGCTTTCTACTTCGAATATTATATCTGGGAAAACGTATTGCTCGGCGACGTACGGTCAGACAATGCCTATTCGGGCGGCGGCGGCGACCTCTATGTGGCGCCTTACGATATGCTCACCATTCCCGTAGGTAATATTCGCCTGTATGCCGATTGGTCACAATTGTACACCGGTATCGCCAGGTGCAATATTATCATCGATAAAATGGAAGCGGTAGACGATCCCGCGCTGGATGTCGACAACCGGCGCGGCGGCATCGGGGGCGAAGCGCATTTCCTGCGTGCTTTTCATTATTTCCAACTGGTAAAATCGTTCGGAGGTGTACCGCTCGAGCTGCATTCCAACAATACCGATCCGGCAGTGAGCAATCTGCAGCGTTCTTCTGAAAAAGAAGTGTACGACCAGATTGTGGCCGACCTGGAAATTGCTGTTACCAGCCTGCCCGACGACTATGGCAGCGATGCCAGCGTAAACAAGGTCCGCGCCACCAAAGGCGCCGCCTACGCCCTGCTGGCCAAAGTATGGGCACAAAGGTCAGACCGCGACTACAGCAAGGTGCTTCAATATTGCCAGGAAGTGGTGAATAGTGCGGCAGATTATGCGCTGGTCGACGACTATGCTTCGCTCTTCGACGGCGATCACTATTACAGCGCGGAGTCGATCCTGGAAGTACCCTTTATCGGCGGCAACGCCGATGTGGCCAACTGGGGTCCGCAGTTGTACCTGGCGCCCGAGGACGGCTGGCAGAAATACTGCGTTCCTTCAAAAGATCTTGTAGCCGCTTATGACGCCAGTAACGACAACATTCGTAAAAACGCGAACATTGTTTTCTATTATAACCTCGACTGGCCCGATCTGAACTGGAACCCCTGCCAGGATCCCGCAACCGGTGTGCCTTTCAATTACAAGCAGAAACATGCCGATAACTGGGCAAGCGGCGATCACCATTATCTGTTGCGCTTTGCCGACATACTGCTGCTTCAGGCCGAAGCACAGAATGAACTGGGCCAAACGGCCGCTGCTCTCAGCACACTGAACAAGGTAAGGGCACGTGTTTCCCTCGCGCCTGCCGGAACAGGAACGCAGCAAGAATTACGGGAAAAGATACTTTTGGAAAGAAGACTGGAACTCGCTTTTGAAGGCCAGCGGTTTGACGACCTGGTGCGTCTCAACAAAATTGAGTCGGTTATGAATAGCCTCGAAGAATACAATTTCTCCTGCACCGGGAGCAACCCGTCTGACCCCGAACGCATCAACTACAACATGAGCGCTGATAAAAGGCTGCTGCCCATTCCGCAACTGGAGCGCGACGCCAATCCGAACCTGAGCCAGAATCCGGGTTATTGAGAGGTATAAAGTCAGCCACAGGCAATGACAGGCTTATATGAAGAGGCCGCCTCACAGCAAATGAGGCGGCCCTTCTTTTGGTATCGTTTACTTATTACCTCCTAAAGAATAGAACAGGCCCACATGAAAGCCGCTTTGCTTGATATCGGCTTTTTCGCCCTCTTGTTCCTCGGCAATGCTTGTCAACCCAAGGTTATACCGGGCGCCTATACCCAGGCCGTTGGGAAGTTTGTACCCCAGGCCGAAACACCAGGAGAAATTGGTACTCTTGAAATACTCCTTGTAATTCACAGAGTTTCCATCTGCAGACAATTTAGCGCTGGTAAGAAAGCCGATCTGCGGACCGGTTTCGCCATATAAGCCCGACTCATGGCTGTATTGTGCCAGCACGGGTATATTGACATAGCTGGTATTGTAATGCGCCTTCTGTCCTTCTGCTTTATATGTAGTTCCTTCGAGCGAATAAAGCGCTTCCAGTTGTACACCCAGCGCCTCGCTGATGGCATAACCAGCAAAGAGGCCGCCGGCAAAACCAGGTTTATACGCTGAAGACACGCCTTCGATCTTTGCATCTGAACCGGAAAATTTAGAGAAGTTGGCACCAGCCTTTACGCCATATTTAACCTGTGCCTGCATGGTGAACGCGGAAAAGGTTAAAATAGATAAGGCAATGATCTTTTTCATAATATCTGAAGTTTGGTTTGGATAAGATTAACATCATTCGGCCCAAATTATTGTATCCGCCCTGTTAAAAACCGAAAAAGCGACGGCCATATGACCGTCGCTTTTTATACTTCTGAATAGTACAAATTCACACATCCACCTCAAATCCAGCCCCTGCACCAACTCACTTACTGGCTTACACTGAACTCAACCCGCCTGTTCTTTGCCTTTCCTTCTTTCGTCGCATTATCGGCAACCGGCTGGTCTTGTCCATAACCAGTAGCCGTCAGACGGCTTTCGTCCACTTTCTTCTTGATCAGATATGCTTTCACCGCATCGGCCCGCTTCTGGCTCAGCTTCTGGTTGAATTCCGGCTTGCCCACATTATCGGTATGACCACCGATGTCCACTTTCAGTTGCGGGTATTGCTCATTCAGGATGCGCGCTGCTTTGTCCAGCTCCTTTTTTGCTACCGCCGTCAGGGTGGCACTGCCCGTAACGAATTGCACTGCGCTGGCGTTGAACTTCGAGGCTTCCAGCGTCGGACAGCCGCCATTGCTGGCAGGGCCGGCCAGGTCGGGACAACGATCTTCCTCGTCGTTTACACCGTCGTTGTCGCGATCGGGGATCGGGCAGCCCTGGTATTTGGCCACGCCCGCCTCGGTGGGACATTTATCTTCTTCGTCGTTGATGCCGTCTTTATCGGTATCGGGAATGGGGCAGCCATCGTATTTGGCCAGGCCCGGAATATCAGGACACTTATCCGAGGCATCGGTAATACCGTCGCCGTCTTTATCGGGGCAACCATTCAGCGCGGCCAGGCCCGCTACATCAGGACAGGCATCGAGCGAATCGACAATGCCGTCGTTGTCGCGGTCAACCACGATGGGCGGCGGCGGCGGCGGAATCACTTTCGGCTCGCGGGGCTTGCCGATATTGCCGGCTATGCCGATGCTATGGTAAAAATGGTTGGCCGTGGTACCGGTAATGCCCAGACGATACTGCGAATTGATCAGCAGAAAAGCCTCGTCGAAGAAATTGACCTGCATACCAATGCCCAGTGGCATGATAGCGCCATAATAGCCCTTCCATTTGGAAGCACCCAGGCCGGCCGACAAATAAGGCGTAAACCAGTACTTGTCACTGAGGGCCTTGGCATGGACCATCGCATCCCATTCCAGCAGTGCGCCGTCTTCACCGGCATTTATATTGTTATTGGGAACCGGGTAATTCAAAAAAGAAACCCCCAGCGAACTGGAAAAATCGATCTTGTTCGACAGCCCCTTCATATAGTTGGCCGCAAAACCAAAGTTCATATCGTTGAACTTCGCCCATTGGTTATTGTTGAGCACATAACTCAGGCTGCTGGCTTTGATACGCTGGGGCGTTTGAAAATCGTTGGCAAAAAAATGAATACCGAGCGTAGCTCTCTTCTTATAGTCATCGTCTTGTGCCTGGGCAAAAGATACCATTGCGCTAACGGCCAATAATGACAGCAGAAGGGTTTTCTTCATAAGTCGAGTCGTTTAACGCAAATGTAACAGAACAACCCTTAAATGTGTAATTATTTATTGATATGCAACCCCAGTATTTCGGCAGATTTATCGGGCAGCACCTCCAGCTTAACACGGGTGAGCCCGTGACCGGTATATCCAAGCTTTTTAGCCGCCGCCCGCGACAGGTCTACCAGCCGCGGGTTTTTATAATGCAGCCGGTCATTTACTTTTACCACTACCGACCGGCGGTTGCGGAGATTGGTTACCCTGATCCAGGTTCCCAACGGTAATCCATTGTGTGCCGCCGTTAGTTTCTGGCTGTCATATATTTCACCGTTGGCAGTGGGTTTGCCGTTGAATTTATTGGAATAGAAGCTGGCGGTACCGTATTGTACGCGATCGGTCGAAGCCTTACGCGGCTTGCCGGCCGTGGCTGTTTTCCCTTTTTTGGGGGCTGGCTTTTTAGTGGCCGGCTGTCCTTTCACCGTCCCGGCAAACAGGAGGCACAGGGCCAGCAGTATCCGGGTAAGGTGTTTCATGGACTTAATAAATTGGTTTGGATATAAAATATCGTTCCGTCAGCAGGCGGTCGTCGCCGTAAATATCGTCAAAAAAACGGATATGTCCGTCGTTCGCCTCGCAGGTGAAATACCGCAGGTAAATAGGAATATGATCGAAATCGGAAACCACATGCTTTTCCTGCCGGCTGATCCAGGCCTTCAACGTATCGGGCGGGTATTTTATTGTATCGTTTCTGACGAGAAACCGGGCCAGCTTCGACCATTCCTGCACCCGTACACAACCATGGCTCATGGCCCGGTCGGTGCGCGAGAAAAGCCCGCGGGCATTGGTATCGTGCAGGTACACATCGTATTTGTTCCTGAAATTGAATTTCATTACACCGAGTGAATTGTCATCGCCCTGGCGCTGCCGCAGCAGGTAGGGGAAACGGTTCTTGCCAAGCTTCGACCAGTCGACCGTTACGGGGTCTATCACGCTGTCGTTCTTGTCGACCACCATCAGGTTTTGCTTGCCGAGATATGTTATATCTTTCTGGATCTTCGGCAGCATCTCTTTAAAAATGATGCTGTAAGGCACCGTCCATTGCGGCGAGGTAATAAAATTCACGATCTGGCTGCTGAGCACCGGTGTACGTGTTTTGGGCGCCCCTACGATTACCTTCGACACCAGCGCCACGGTATCGCTGTCTACCAGCTTCAGGCTGAATGCAGGAAGATTGACCCATATATAGGTGGCGGGCATTTGCGCCGGCAATTGCTTATAACGGTCAAGATTAACCGCTATCTGCCTGAACCTGTTCCAGGCGGTATTGTTCATGCTCTGCACGGTAAGGGTGGCGGCAACGCCGGTGGTCCTGATCTTGTTGGCCGACTGGTATTTTTTCACCGCATCGGCATAGCCCAGCGAATCAGACTCCTGCCAGTCGGGCGACAGCAGGCTGTCTTCCTGGAGTCGTCGTACCACCGCCCGCACCACGGTCATGGAGTCTTTGGCCGGATATTGCACATAGGTATAATTCCGGAATCGCACACTGTCGAGAAAAGCCGGTAATGCCGCACGGATGGCCTGGTAGCCTTCGAGCTTCGGCTCCAGCGATTCCAGCAAGGCACGAACGCCGCCCGTGCCGTTGACCTGTTTCACATACGCCGCCAGTTGCTCGTTGGCCAGCGTATCATAACGCTGGGTGATACTGTCTTTTTCCAGGCGACCGGTATAAACATCACGCAGCATCTGCAACAACCCATCGGTCAGCAAAACATCCGAACGTGTCCACAACGCCACGTTCTTACGGGCGCTGGTATCGATCACGAGATTATTTCTTTCACGCAGCAATTGCGGCAGGTGATAATCGGAAGGGAACAGGCCGAATTCCTTGCATTTGCTGATGGCGAAGAACAGCGAGTCGGCCGACGGTTTCCAATGGTCGCCCGCGCTCCATATAGGTTCATATCCGTCTTCGCCGTAGATATTGCGCAAAAGGCGATAATTATGCAGCGCCGTGCTGTCGTTCATCTTCCCATCCGACGCTTCCACGAATCCGATCAGTTCCTGCATCTGCTGGCTGGCTTTCACCTGGATCTCTTCCGGCTTATCTACGATCACCACTTCTTTGGGCGGCCGCGGTTTTTCACGGTCACGGCAGGCTGCCAGCGAAAACAAGGCGGCCGGCAGCAACACGGTGTAAAAAAGAGGGAGCCGGAACAAGCGATATAAGAACATGCAAAGGGGTTTCTTCAACAAGATAAGTTATTCCAATTGTAGGTTGCATTATGCCTTCCATACGCGCGGAACGGCATTGACACGGGCCAGCAGGTCGGCCAGCACCACGGCGGTTACGGCCTCCAGCACCACGGGAACACGCAGGGCTATGCAGAGGTCGTGCCTGCCTTTCACTGAAAACTGCTCCTGCTGGTTGGTTTCCCAGTTCAGGGTTACCTGCTCTTTGGGGGTGGAAGAAGTGGGTTTTATGGCAATACGGAACACCAGTTCGTTGCCATTGGTAATACCGCCCACCACCCCGCCGGCGTGATTGGTCCTGGTTGTACCTTCGCTATTCTCAATAGGATCGTTGTGATCCACCCCGAACATTTTAGCTGCTGCGAAGCCGGTGCCGAACTCAATGCCGCGTACCGCGGGAATCGCAAATACGGCATGGGCCAGCATGGATTCTACCGAATCGAAAAACGGCTCGCCCAGGCCGGGCGGCAGTCCGCTCACCCGGCATTCTACGATACCACCGACAGAGTCTTTGGCATCGATGGCTTTTTGCAATCCTTTTTCCACATCGGCTTCGCCGCCCACTTCAAGCAGTGCTGCTTTTACCGTGATGTGCCGCAATATTTTTTTGGCGATCACCCCCGCGGCGACCAGCCCTACGGTAAGCCGTCCGCTAAAATGACCACCACCCCTGAAATCTTCAAAGCCGCCGAATTTCTGGCGCGCTACCATGTCGGCATGACCGGGACGGGGTACGGCCCGCTGCTTCTCATAGTCACCCGAGCGGGTGTTTTTATTTTCGAAAAAAATGGTCATTGGCGCACCGGTAGCATGACCGTTGAAAAGCCCGGTCTGGAACAGGGGAAAATCGTCTTCCTTCCGCGGGGTAGTGCCTTTCTGAACGCCGCCCTTGCGGCGTTCGATATCAATGGCAAAATCATCGGCCGATAAAGGCAGCCCTGCCGGTATGCCATCGATGATAACGCCTACTGCGGGGCCATGGCTTTCGCCCACGATGGTGACCCTGAATAACTGTCCGAATGCGTTCATGACCTAGTTGGTTGTTTTCAGCTTTGCGCCGAGCAGGCTGATGTGATCGTAAAAATCGGGGTATGATTTATTGATGGCCTCCGCGTGCTCGATGGTGGTATGTCCTTCTGCCTTCAGGGCCGCTACAGCACCGGCCATGGCGATGCGATGGTCGTGGTGCGAGAAGAGATCGGCGCCTTTTACCCGGCTGCCGCCTTTAATGACCATAAGATCGTCCTGCAATTCAATATCCACCCCCATCTTGTCAAATTCGTCCTGGAGGGTAAGCGCGCGGTTGCTTTCCTTGTGCGCCAGGCGGCTCACGCCTTTTATCACCGTAACGCCTTTGCAATAGGCCGCGAGCGCCACCAGCGGCGGAAACAGGTCGGGACAATCGGTGGCATCAAACTGGAATGCCTTCAATGTGGAGGGGCGCAGGCTTATCTGCCCCGTTTCAATGCTCATCGCCGCCCCGCTTTGTGTAAGCGCCTGTAAAATGGCTTTGTCGGCCTGCGTGGAATGCACGTCGAGTCCCCGTACGGTAATATTGCCTGCTATGGCGCCCGCGGCCAGCAGGAAAGCGCCCCCGCTCCAGTCGCCCTCTACCGTATAGGTACGTTCGGCGTTGGGATTGGCGCTGCCGCCTTTGAATATAAAACGTTCGTAATGGTCATTCTCCGGTACCGGCAGCCCGAAAGAGGCCATCACCGAAAGGGTAAGATCCACGTAAGGCCTGCTCTTGAGATCGGTAACGGTGATGGTTACCCCATCGGCGCCCGAGGCTGAATAGGCGATCAGGAGACCGGTGAGAAACTGCGAACTGAGCGACCCGTCGATGGTAATATCCTTCGGCTGCAGGGGTCCCTGTACTGTTAACGGCAATTTCCCTTCGTTGCTTTCTATGGTAACGCCGAGCGCCGGCAGTACAGTATCGAAAAAATCCATTGGCCTCGTCACCAGGCTGCCGGTGCCGATAATACGGATGGGGTTGCTGTTCATGGCCACCAGTGGCGTGAACATACGAATACCCAGGCCGCTTTCGCCGCAAAAAACTTCTTCCTTACGGGCATGCACACCCGCACTTTTAATGATGAGGTCGCGGCCGTCTTTGCTGACGTTGGCGCCGAGGGCGCGGATTACGCCCAGCGCGGCTTCATCGTCGTCGGAATGGCCGGGGTTTTTAATGCGGCTCGTGCCGCCGGCCGCCAGTGCGGCGGCGCAGGCGCGTTGCATGGAGCTTTTGGAGGCGGGCGCCTGGATATCGCCAAATAGTACGGATGGATCGATACGGACGATCATGAAGGGGGTTGGTTAAGTGCTTGTATAATTTGTTTGACTGTTTCCAGTGGAATGGTTTTGACCTGCCCCTTCCCTATTTTGCCCAGCAATACATAATGCATGCTGGAGCGCTCGCGTTTCTTATCGTGCTTAAGCACGTCGAAAACCTTACGCGCATTGAACCGGGCATAAGTAGGCAGGCCGTATTGGGCTATCAGCGAAATCACTTTCTCCGCGTCTTTAAAACCTGTTTCTTTTGCGGAAATACCGGCGGCATAGGTCATACCGATGGCCACGGCCTGGCCATGCGACAGCTCGTACTGGTTCTCCAGCGCATGACCGAGGGTGTGCCCGTAGTTCAGCAGCTTGCGATCGCCTGTTTCGCGCTCATCGCCCTGCACCACTTTGGTTTTGAGCAGGGCGTTGCGTTTCACCAGGGCCGACAGCGCTTTCTTGTTTTTCCGGTAATAAGCGATGTCGTGATGGCGCAGCTCATTGAACATAGCCGCATCTTTAATGCACGCGTGCTTGATGATCTCGGCAAAGCCGCTCCGCCATTCTTCTTCGGGAAGGGTTTGCAGCAGCGATACGTCAAAGAGCAGGAAAGAAGGCTGGCGGATGATTCCGACCAGGTTTTTATATACGCCCACATCCACCCCATTCTTGCCGCCAATGGCTGCATCTACCATACCCAGCAGGGTGCTGGGAACAAACCCCACCCGAATGCCACGCAGGTAAATGGAAGCCACATACCCTGTAAGGTCGGTGATTACGCCACCGCCAATACCCACCAGGGTGGTTTTACGGTCGGCCTCCATCTCTATCAGCAGGTCGATGATACCATCTGCCGTTGCCTGGATCTTGTATTCCTCCCCCGATTTAACCACGATGCAGTTCCAGCCTTTGAGCCGGGCGCCGATCAGCGAAAACAGGTTTTCATCAACGATCAGGATACTATGCTCTTTATCGGTCAGTTGCGACAGTTTCGGGAGGCTGGCATCGAAATAATAGTCGGTGCTGCTCTGGCCGATCCGGATGGTTTTTTTCTCCATGGTGAGATCAGCTGTTCATGATCTTATTCTGGTGGTTGATGCTCTCCATGTGAACGGCGTCGAAATAACGGGTAACAAATTCCTTGCTCAGTCCCAGTTTTTCGCCCCTCGCATAAGCCCTTTCCAGTATTTCGTTCCAGCGATTGGTTTGTAAAATGGTGATGTCGTTGTTCTTCTTGTACAAGCCGATCTGTTCGGCCACTTTCATACGCTGGCCGAGTATCTGCATCAGCTCGTCGTCGAGGTGGTTGATCTGCTGGCGCAGTTTTTCCAGGGCGGCATGGTAGGCTTCGGAATCGCTGTCTTCCTTGCGCCAGTGAATACCGGTCAGCATTTCGGCCAGCCGCTCGGGGGTAACCTGCTGCTTGGCATCGCTCCAGGCTTTATCGGGATCGATATGGCTTTCGATAATGAGTCCGTCGAAGTCAAGGTCGATGGCTTTCTGGGCAACATCCATCAAAATATCGCGGCGGCCGCAGATATGCGAAGGGTCGTTGATCATCATGAGCCCGGGATTGCGGCGCTTCATCTCGATAGCGAGGTGCCACATCGGCGCATTGCGGAACTCCGTATTGCCATAAGAAGAGAAACCGCGGTGGATCAGGCCGATCTGTTTGATGCCGGCTTTGGCCACGCGTTCCACGGCACCGGTCCACAGTTCCAGGTCGGGGTTGATCGGGTTCTTGATCAGCACGGGTACATCCACGCCGCGAAGGGCGTCGGCCACTTCCTGCAC
>JBDHYM010000072.1:0-13491 GCA_039811405.1 Flavihumibacter sp.
TTCCCATATAATTGATTTTCGTTTTTAAATGATGCTGATATGTTCTTCTTTGTCAATCAATATGCCAACCGGCTCCCTTGCTGAAAAAATGGCAGGTTGTCAGGTTGCCCTCGCCTACCGATGACAGCCTTGCACCCGTCGGGTGGCACCCGACGGGTAAAACTGACGTAATTGCGTGCTGGGTTCCTAATCCGTTGATAGAGAGTGGCTTCTCCACCCGTCAGGTCGCACCCGTCGGGTGGCACCTGACGGGTGGGGGGATCAGCGGGCCGATTTCCGGAAGGTGAAGTAGCGCTGCGAGAGGTAGCTGAACATGACCACCAGCACGGTGGTCAGTATCTTGGCTATGGTCGGGTATATATGAAACTGGGTTACGAAGAGCTTGATGAACACCACATTCAGCGCCAGGCATATCGCCACCTGCACCAGGTAACGGAACAGTTGCACCCGCCCGCGCAGGTCCGAATCGTGAAAAACCACCGATCGCATCAGGAAAAAACCAGTGGGAAAGCTGATGCAGAAAGCGGTCATTACCGAGAGTGTTTCCGGCGCAAAAGCCAGCTCGCGGCCACCCAGGTAAACGCCGGTATGAAGCACCTGCTGGTTGAACAGGTAATGATAGCAGAGGTAAAAGATAACAATATCGAACAGGGTATTGCCGCCGCCGCAGGCCAGGTACCTGAAGGTCTGAATGGGAATAAACCGCCGGAAAGGCGGGTAAAAAAAATCGATCACGCCCGTGATCCAATTCGAAACGCCTGTCAACATCGCCGCAAAGATAACCGGGCTTCTTATTACTTTTGCGGCCCACGCTTGTTAAATATGTCGATTACCACCCGTTTAGAAAAGATAGTGTCGCAGGCCATCGCCGCCTGTTATCCCGGCGCCCAGGCCGGTTTCCAGATCAACCAGACCAAACCCGAGTTCGAGGGCGACTATACCATCGTGCTTTTTTCGCTCGTAAAAGCGCTCAAAGCCAACCCCGATGCCATCGGGCAGACACTGGGTGATTACCTGCTGGCGAACAGCGATGGTCTCATCACCCGCTTCAACCTCATCAAGGGTTTCCTGAACCTGAGCGTAGCCGACAGCTATTGGACGGCTGTTCTCCATAACCGCTTTGCCGATACCCAATTCGGCCTGCAACCGGCAGGCAACACCAGGGTAATGGTAGAATATTCTTCGCCCAATACCAACAAGCCCCTGCACCTCGGGCACCTTCGCAATAATTTCCTGGGCTGGAGCATCGCCGCCATTCTCAAAGCCAGCGGCGCCACGGTCATCAAATCGTGCATCGTAAACGACCGCGGCATCCATATCTGTAAAAGCATGATCGCCTGGCAGCGTTTTGGCAACGGCGCCACCCCGCGATCGACCGGTATAAAAGGCGATCATTTCGTGGGCGACTATTATGTCAAATTCAACGACGCCCTGAAGGCGGAAATAGAACAACTGATCGCCGCGGGTAAAACAAAAGAGGAAGCCGAGAAAGAAGCGCCCATCCTGCAAGAAGCGCAGCAGATGCTGGTCGACTGGGAAGCAGGCAAACCCGAGGTCATTGATCTCTGGAAGAAGATGAACGGATGGGTGTACGACGGATTCGACATCACTTACAAAACCATCGGCAGCGATTTCGATGTGGTGTATTATGAAAGCGACACGTATTTATTAGGAAAGAAAACCGTACAGGAAGGCCTGGCCAAAGGGGTATTTTTTCAGAAAGAAGACGGCAGTGTATGGATCGACCTCACCGCCGACGGACTGGACCAGAAGCTCGTGCAGCGGAAAGACGGCACCTCTGTTTACATTACGCAAGATATTGGCCTGGCGCAGGAAAAATACAACCAGTATAAAATCGACCAGAGCATCTACGTGGTGGGCGATGAACAGAACTACCATTTCAAAGTGCTGAAGCTGATCGCCGAAAAACTCGGGCTGCCCAAAGCCGACGGCATCTATCACCTCTCCTATGGTATGGTGGAACTGCCTACGGGTAAAATGAAGAGCCGCGAAGGCACGGTGGTTGACGCCGATGACCTGGTGGCCGATATGGTGCAGATCGCTGAAACCCATACCACTGAGTTGGGAAAAACAGAAGGGTTTTCAACGGAAGAGCTGGCCGCGCTGTACAATACCATCGCATTGGGCGCGCTGAAGTTTTACCTGCTGCGGGTAGACCCTAAAAAGAAAATGATCTTCAACCCCGAAGAATCGATCGATATACACGGGTACACCGGTCCCTTCATTCAATATACCTATGCGCGGATCAGGTCTATTTTGCGGAAGGAAGACCGCTTTGGCGGCAACGCCGAACAGGCAGCGGATATGCTGCGTACCATAACCCCGCATTTTGATACCGCTTTGCTGCCGCTGGAAAAGGAACTGCTGCTGCACCTGGAACAATACCCCACCGCTGTTACCCAGGCTGCGACTGAAAACAATCCTTCGCTGGTGGCCAATTATGTTTATCAACTGGCGAAAACATTCAATTCCTTTTACGCGGAACACTCCATCAGCCGCGCTGAATCGGAAGAAAAAAAGGAGCTGCGCCTGCGCATTGCCGTTATGACGGCCAATGTCATAAAATCAGGAATGGCCCTGCTGGGCATCGCGGTGCCCGAAAAGATGTAACCGTTAATCTGCCGTGGTAAAATATTTCTGGCGCATGCGCGCGAGCCGGCTGTCCATGGCAATGGCCTTTTCACACAATGCATCGCCTTTGACCTTGTCACCCGACTGGATGGTCGCCACGCCCGACATATATACGCTGCGGGCATTTTTGGGATCTAGCTGCAGGATGTAGTTATAGGTTTTGATGGCTTCGCCAAATTGCCTGGCGTGCAACTGGCATTCGCCGAGCAGGAACAGCCTGTCTGTATCGTTGGGGTTTTCTTTGAGCAGCTCTTTGACCATATCGCCGGCTTTATCATACATGCCCGCGGCACTGTAGGCCGTCACCATATTGTCCATCATATCGGCGCTCAGCGGAAAGCCCTTTGCCAGCGCCGCTTCCAGCCATTTGACCGAAAGTGCGGCATCGGGTACGGCCAGGTAGGTCATCCCCGTTTCGAACATCCATTGCGCTTTCGACGGGTCGCGCTGCAGGGCCTGTTCATAATAGGCCGCGGCTTTGGTATAATTGTTCATCTCAAGCTGGCAGCGCGCCATTACGTAATGCATCTCTGCCAGCGAGCTGTCTTCTTTAAAGGCTTTGTCGAGGTATTCGAGCGTGCTGCGGTACTCTCCCATCTCAAAATAAGACTTGGCGATGACCCAGTTCTGGTGATCGCCGATACCAAGCGATTTCGCCTTCTTGGCCATATCGACCGCTTCAGGCCACTGGCGGGTATTGAAATGCAATACCATCAGGTTGCGGATGGCAGCGGTATCGTTCAGGCTTTCCTGCAGCACTTTCTTATAGGTTTCGCGGGCAATGGCGTAATAGCGAAGCTCGTTGGCGGTAACGGCCATGCCTCTCAGCGCGGCGAGGTTCCGGCCGCTTTTGGCCACGGCATTGCGGTAGTTGTTGTAGGCCACCATGGTCTGTCCGCGGCCGGCAGCGTCTTCCGCCTGCCGCAGGTAATACAAAAGGCTGTCGGCCTGGGCGGCGGCGGCCAAAGAACTCCCTACCCAAAGCAGGGCCAGGACCAGGTATCTCATAGTGCGGAGTTTAGTTAGCGCAATACAAGGGCTCCTAACGGCGGCAGGTGCACATTTATTTCGAACAGGGCGTTGTTTTTATCGATCTCGGTAACCGGTATATCGGGGTTGAACACGTCGCCCGTGCCCCAGTACTGTTCGTCGTTGCTGTTGTAGATCTCTTTCCAGCTTTCCTTGCCATATACATTGACCTTCCAGTCGCGCCGCACCTCGGGCGTCATATTCAAAATAACCAGCAGATCATCGGCGGGATCTTTTCCTTTGCGGCGGTACACCACCACCGATTCGGCGCGGTGGTTGAGATCGACCCATTCAAACCCCTTCGTATTAAACTGTTCTTCATACATGGCCGGCTGCTCGCGCAACAGGTGGCAAAGTGCCCTGACGCAGGTCTGCATGCCCTTGTGCGGCTCATATTGCAATAATTCCCAGGGCAGCTCCGACTTGTAATTCCATTCCTGGGTCGATGCGAATTCGTTGCCCATAAAGAGCAGCTTGCCGCCGGGATGGGTGAACATATAACTGTACAGCAAACGAAGGTTGGCGAATTTCTGCCATTCGTCGCCGGGCATTTTGTAGATCATCGGGCTTTTGCCATGCACTACTTCGTCATGGCTGAGGGGCAGCATGAAATTTTCGTCATAGTAATACATCATGCTGAAGGTGAAGCTGTCCTGGTGGAACTGCCGGTAGATGGGATCCTGCTTGAAGAAGCGCAGGGTATCATGCATCCAGCCCATCATCCATTTCATGCCGAAGCCCAGCCCGTCGTCGAAGGTGGGCTTTGAAATACCCGGCCAGTCGGTTGCTTCCTCGGCAATGGTTTGCACGTCGGGAAAATCGCGGTAGATGGTTTCGTTCAGGTCTTTGATGAAAGCGATGGCTTCGAGGTTGCCGTCGCCGCCGAATTCATTGGGCTCCCATTCCCCTTCGTTCCTCGAATAATTGAGCTTGAGCATCGATGATACGGCATCCACCCGCAAGCCGTCGATATGAAACTCTTCCAGCCAGTAGCGGGCGCTGCTGATAAGAAATGATTTCACTTCGCCACGCTTGTAGTTGAAGATATACGAGTTCCAGTCGGGATGAAATCCCTTGCGCATATCGGCGTACTCGTAGGTATGCGTGCCGTCGAACATAAACAGTCCGTGCGAGTCGTACGGAAAATGAGAAGGCACCCAGTCGAGTATGACGCCGATGCCGGCTTCGTGAAAGGCATCGATCATCGCTTTGAACTCCTGGGGCGAGCCGAACCGCGAGGTCGGCGCGAAATAGCCCGTGCCCTGGTAACCCCAACTGCCGTCGAAGGGATGTTCCATCACCGGCATCAGCTCCACATGCGTGAAGCCCATGTCTTTTACATAAGGCACCAGCCGCTCGCTGATCTGCGGATACGTATTATACGTTTCCTCGTCGTTCTTATCGGGGCGCATCCAACTGGCCAGGTGCACTTCATAGACAGACCAGGGCGCGTCGAGCGAATTGTGCTTCTTGCGCTCCTGCATCCAGTTCGCATCCTTCCAGTCATAGTACATATCCCAGGTGATCGAAGCGGTCAGCGGCCGCTTTTCCCAGAAGTTGGCCAGCGGATCGCCTTTATCGGCCGTCGTTCCTTCGGTGCCGGTCACCCGGTACTTATAGACCTCGCCCAAATTGAAATCGGGAATAAAACCTTCCCAGATGCCACTCTTGTCCCAGCGCGGATAAAGATCATACTCATCATCGCGCCAGTCGTTGAAGTTTCCTTTTACCGACACCTTCGCGGCATTAGGGGCCCATACCGCGAAATACATGCCCCAGCGCTCCATTACCTGGATGGAATGCGATCCCATTTTCTGGTAAATGCGATAGTGTGTGCCGGACTGAAAGTTCCGGACATCCTCCTCCGTCAGGATGGAATAGTTCCACACCTTTTTACTGGTGTCAATGAAATTGTCTTGTTCGTAGGTGGATTTGATAATTGACATGGCATCGCGTTGAAATAAAAATACGGTTTAACTATAAATTAAATGTGGAAAAAAAAGATTTCTGCATCATTTGCCCAACTTCGGATCGCCCAACCAATTATGAGAAAATCAGCCTGCCTTGTCCTGGCGCTGTTATGCGCTGCTTTTTCCTTCGGACAAACGATCACCCTCCGGGGCGTCGTTACAGATACCGCCGAACATAAACCGCTGGCCAACGCAGCCGTTCTTCTTTTGTCGAAAGATTCATTGATCCTGCGGCACGTTCGCACCGATGCCGGTGGAAAGTTCGAGCTGTCGGCCGCCATGACCGACAGCGGATCGGTGCTGATCAGCTATCCCAAATTTGCCGATTATACCGACGTGGTAGCCGCGAACCGGCAGGTGACCGATCTCGGCGCCATACCGATGACCCGCAAATCAGCCTTGTTGCAGGAAGTGATCGTATCGCAGAAAATCGGCGCCATTCGCATGAAGGGCGATACGCTTGAGTTCAAGGCCGACAGCTTTGCCGTGAGGCAGGGTGCTACGGTCGACGAAATGCTGAAAAGGCTGCCCGGCCTGCAGGTGAACAGCAAAGGGGAGATCACGGCCCAAGGAGAGAAAGTGCAGAAGGTGCTGGTGGATGGTGAAGAATTTTTCAGCGACGACCCTGCGGTAGTGACCCAGAACCTGCGTGCCGACGCGATCGACAAAGTGCAGGTGTACGATAAGAAGAGCGACCAGGCTACTTTTACGGGCATCGACGACGGAGAGAAGCAAAAGACCATCAACCTGCAAATGAAGGAAGACAGGAAAAAGGGCTATTTCGGCAAAGCGAAGCTGGGCGGCGGACTACCCGGCTATTTCGAGAACGAGGCCATGATCAACTACTTCAAAGGAAAGCGGAAAGCAGCGGCTTACGGTACCATGTCCAATACCGGTAAGGCAGGGCTCGACTGGCGCGACAACGATCGCTTCGGCGGTGGCAACGACGTGGAGTTCGACGAAGAGAACGGTTATTTCTTCAGCTATGGCGACGACGATGGCATGAATACCTGGGGCGGCCGGTACAACGGGCAGGGCCTGCCCAAAGCCTGGACCGCCGGTGCGCACTTTTCCAATAAATGGAATGCCGACAACCGGAACATCAACGGGAATTACCAGTTCTATAAACAGGATGTTGATAATGCGAGCACCAGCACCAGCCAGTATATTCTTCCCGACACGCTTTACTATAACCAGGAAACAGGTAAGACCTTTTCGCAGAATATACTGCACAAGCTCAGCGGGTATTATGACCTGAAGTTCGATTCCACTTCCAGCCTCAAGGTGAAAGTGAACGGCAACAGGGGCAGCGCACAGAATGAATCCCACTACCAGTCGGAAGCCCTGTCGCCGGATCACCTGCCGGTGAACGACCAGCAGCGCGACCTGGTGTCGCAGGGCGACAGAACGAAGTTTTCGGTGGACGCGATCTGGCGAAAAAAGCTGGCCAAAAAAGGACGGACCATTTCTCTTACCCTGAACTCGACCTATAGCGATAATGCCAGCAACGGGCAACTGTATTCAATCACCAATTTCTTCGATCCCACGGGCCAGATCGACAGCTCGGAAATCATCGACCAGCGCAAGCGGAGCTATCAGCAAACGAATGGCTTCGCCGGTAAAGTATCTTATACGGAACCCCTCAGCCGCAAATGGTTCGCAGAGATCAACTACGGGTACGTGCTCAACAACAGCAAAGCCGACCGAACTTCGTTTAACCGTGGCAGTGAGGGCAAGTACGACCAGTACGACAGCTTGTACAGCAATGATTTTTCCTTTAACTACGGCACACACAGCGGCGGACTCAGCTTTCGTTTCAACGGCGACAAGCTGGTAGCTTCGTTCGGCAGCAATATTGCCAATTCGCATTTCCGGCAATCTGACCTGTTGCGCGACAGCGTTTACACCTATAATTTTGTGAATCTGTTTCCCAAAGCGATGCTGCGTTTCAAGATGGGCGCGCAAACCGGCCTTACCTTCAACTATCATGGCCGTACGCAGCAACCCACCGTTCAGCAATTACAGCCGGTGATCGACAACAGCAATAACCTGAGCGTTGCCGTCGGCAATCCTAATCTGAAACAGCAATTCGCCAATACATTCGACATGTTCTTCAACGACTATAAAGTGTTATCGGGCCGCAACATCTATTTCAGCGCCCATTTCACCCAAACCGACAATGCCATTGCGGGGTATGATGCGGTCGATGGCAAGGGGAAGCGCCGTTACACCTATGTAAATGTTGACGGCAATTTCGACTATGGCGCCTGGGGTGGTTACTGGAAGCAGCTCAAAAAACAGAAGCTGAACCTGAACAGCAGCCTGGAGTTCAACGGCGGCCGCATTAACAACTTCATCAACGGCGAACGCAACACCAATAACTATTATACGGCAGGCACGCGCTTCGGGGTGCTGAAAGACAAAGAGAATAAGTTCAGTACCGAACTGTCGGTGAACCCGGCATATACATGGAGCAAATCTTCGCTGCGGCCCGATGTGATAACCAGGTACTGGACGGTCAATTACGACATCGATTTCAGGTACCAGTTCAAGTGGAAGCTGGAGTTCCATACCGATGCCCATTATAACTGGCGCCAGCAAACCACGGTGTTTGGTCAAAACCGGAACGTGTTTATCTGGAACGCCTGGCTGGGTAAAAAATTCTGGAAGAACAACAACGGCGAACTTCGTTTCAGCATCAATGATTTGTTGAACCAGAACATCGGCTTCCAGCGAAATGCGTCGAGCAATTTCGTGTCGGAGAATACCTATTCCACGCTTAAAAGATACTGGCTGCTCAGCTTTGCCTGGAACTTCAATAAAACACCCGGAACAAAATGAAGAAACTGATCGTTTATACCTGCCTGTTATTACTGGCGGCTACGGGTACCGCCCAGCAAACCTTTCTGTTTAACGGAACGATCGAATACGAGCGCCGGATCAATGTGCACCGGCAGTTCGATTTCAGCGACGAAGACAGTGATTTCTGGAAAGACTTTGTTACCCGGCAGCCCAAGTTCAATAATGCTTATTTTACGCTGAACTTTACCAGGGAACGGTCGGTTTACCAGCCGGGGCGCGAGGGCGACAAAGTACCGGAGCCCTGGATGATCGGTCCCGCCAAAGCGAATACCGTTTACACCGATTTCAGGTCGCTTGAATACCACAGCCGGCGCAAAGTGTTTGAAGAGAATTTCGAGATCGTTGACAGCTTATCGAAGATTCGCTGGCGGCTGACCAGCGAAACCAGGGAGATTGCCGGCTTTGATTGCCGGAAGGCAGTCGGCATTATCTGCGATTCGGTTTATGTGACCGCTTTCTATACCGATGAGATTCCCGTAAGTGGCGGCCCTGAATCGTTCGGCGGGTTACCGGGCATGATACTGGGGCTGGCGATTCCCCGGTTGTACAGCACCTGGTTTGCTACCAAAGTGGAACTGAATGACCCGCCCGCTTCGGCGTTCACCCCTGCAAAAGCCGGCAGGCTGAAAAAGATGAGCGCTGCAGACCTGGCTCCTTTCCTGAAGCAGACTTTTACCGATTGGGGCAATCGTGGCGCCCGGTTCATCTGGTGGTCGATGTTGTAATCAACGGTTGCCCGACAGCTCGAGCACCAGCATCGACTGCCCGCGCACGCTGAACGGCTGATCTATTCGGAAACGGTCGCCCGTTGGGATATCCACGCCCGTTACAGCCCCTTTGATGATCTCCCTGAAACGCGCGGGATCGATCTTTTTCTCCACGGCCTCGCTGTTCATCACGCACATAATGGTTTTGCTGTTGTCGTAGCGGAAATATACATACACCCCATCCTGGGGTACAAATTGCAGCAACTTGCCGGTTTGAAGGGTAGTCGTTTCGCGCCGGTAGCGCGCCAGCCGGCGCAGGTGGTTGAAAATGGCGTTCTCTTTGTCGGTTCTGCCGGCAGCGGTGAACTGGTTAACGCCATCACCCGGCCAGCCACCTTTGAAATCGAGCCGCACCCAGCCATCGGGATTGGTAAAACCCGTCATCAGGTTTTCATTGCCATAGTACAGTTGCGGTACGCCCCTGAAGGTGAGCAGCCAGCTCAGGGCCATTTTGTATTTGGCCGTGTCTTCGTTCAGCACCGAATAAAACCGCGGCAGGTCGTGGTTGTCTAGAAAGATCACCTGGCGTGAGGGGTCTTTGTACAGGTAGTCGTTCGACGTGGTGGTGTACAGCCGGTTCACCCCGTCGGTCCACCCGGCCGGTTTGGTCAGCGCTTCCTGGATGCCGTAAAACAGTAACTGGAAATCGGTGGTGGCCGGCAGGTTGCTTTTGAAAGGCGTGCTTACATTGTTTTCGCAGAAATAGCTTTGGTTGGGCACGCCATGCACCCAGGTTTCGCCAAAGATCGATAGCTGCGGGTATTCGGTAAGCAGCGCTGCATTGCAGCGGTTCATAAAAGCCAGGTCGTTGTAGATGTAGGTGTCGATCCGAAAACCGTCGATGCCAAATTCCTCTACGGTCCAGAGCGCGTGCTGTATCAGGAAGTTCGCCAGCAGCGGATTATTTTGATTCAGGTCGGGCATCATGGGGGTGAACCAGCCGTCGGTCAGTTGCTTTTTATCTGATGATGCGGCGTGCGGGTCGAAGAGCGGCTGCTCGCGGTAGGTTGTATTCGTATAGGCGGGCCAGGTGTGCAGCCAGTCGGCCGTAGGTTTGTCCTGCACAAAAAAATGATAAAGTCCCGTATGGTTGTACACCGCATCCTGCACCAGCTTCATGCCCCTTTTATGCAACGAGTCGCTGAGCGCGGCATAGTCGGCATTGCTGCCGAGGCGCGGTTCGATCTTGTAGTGGTTGGTAATGGCATAGCCGTGCTCGGTGCGGTCGGGCATGTTGTTTTCCCAGACGGGCAGCAGCCACAGACTGGTGACGCCGAGGTCTTGCAGGTAACCTAGGTGGTTGATAACGCCGTTCAGGTCGCCGCCGTGACGGTGGAAGATGGAGTCGCGGTTGAGCGACTGGTCGAGCAGCCCGGCGATGCGGTCGTTCGAGGGATCGCCGTTGCTGAAGCGGTCGGGTATCAGCAGGTACAGCAGGTCTTTCGCGGTAACGCCCTGTGCGTAGGTTTTCCCCTTCCCTGCTCTTCTGGGCTTCAGGGTATAACCCAATGACCTGTTGGTGGCGCCGCCGCCTGTAATGCTGAAGAGCAGCTTACCGGGCTTTGCCGTTGGCTGCAGCTCCAGGTCGATAAACAGGTAATTCCCGTTCTCTACTTTTCGGATACCCGTTACCGTTACTCCGGGGTAATGCTGCAACTGAACGGAGGCTTTGCCGATGGCCGGTGCGTGCAACATCAGTTGCAGGTGCGGGTTCTTCATGCCCACCCACCAATGGGTGGGATAGGCGTCTATTGTTTGCGCCCCGCTGCCGGTTGCAACGAATATGCCTATCAATAACAACAGTTGTTTCATGCAATCAGGTTTCACCCGGTTCTTCAGGTTTGTTGCTTTATGCGGATGGCGCCCGCGTCATACACAAACAGCACACTGATGGCCCCGCAGATGAGGAAAAAACCGGCGAGCACAATGGCATAGATCGGCTGGCCGCCGTACAGGTGCTTAACGATCCAGCCGCCGAAAAGACCGTTGACGATCTGCGGCAGGGTAATAAAAAAATTGAATATGCCCATGTAAATACCCAGCTTACCGGCCGGGATAGAACCCGACAGGATCACATAAGGCATGGCGAGAATGCTTGCCCAGGCAAGCCCCACGCCCACCATGGCGTATTTCAGCATCTCGGGGTCTTTGATAAAGAAAACAGAGATCAAACCGATGCCCCCGGCAAACAGCGATAGGGCATGCGTCATTTTACGCCCGATAACGGCGGCTATTGCCGGCAACGCCAGGGCATATATCATGGCGATAAAATTGTACACGCCAAATGCGGAGCTTACTTTGTTGCCCGCTTCGTTGTAGGCAATGGATTTGGAGTAATCGCCCGTTAAGCCATACACGTGGGTGGCTACTGCGTCGGTGGTAAATACCCACATGCTAAACAGGCCGAACCACGAAAAGAATTGCACCAGGCCCAGTTGCCGCATGGTGCGCGGCATGCGCCTGAAATCTTTCATGATGGATGCCAGGCCGCCGCCTTCCTCGGCTGCCGGTTCGCCATGGTATTTATGGTATTCTGCAGGCGGGTATTCTTTCGAAAAAAAAACCGTGACGAGAATGGCCGCCATGAACACGGCGGCGCCGATGTAAAATGAATAGCGGATATTGTCTGCCACGCCGCTGCTGCCCGCTTCCATGCTGACACCGGCCGATGCCAGCCATTCAGGCAGAAAGGAGCCCGCTACGGCGCCCAGCCCGATCAGGAAGGTCTGTATGCTGAACCCGGCCGTGCGCTGGCTGTCGGGCAGGTTATCGGCCACCAGCGCCCGGAAAGGTTCCATCGCAATGTTGAAGGAGGCGTCCATCACCATTACCATACCGGCGCCGATCCAGAGGGCGGGAATAACCCCGGCCATGCTGCCGGCATTGGGCAGGAACACCAGGGCCAGCGACGATAATATAGCCCCCGTAAGGAAGTAAGGCTTTCGCCTGCCGAGGCGGTTCCAGGTTTTATCGCTGTAATGACCGATAATGGGTTGCACGATCATGCCGACAACGGGTGCTACCAGCCAGAACAAGGGAAGCTGCTCCACATCTGCGCCGAAGCTTCTTAATATGCGGCTGGTATTCCCGTTCTGCAAGGCAAAGCCAAACTGGATACCCAGAAATCCCATACTCATGGTGAATATCTGCGCAACAGAAAGACGCGGGGTGTGGGTGGAAGACATGGTAAGGGGTTTGAGGTTTGAAGTTTGAGGTCTGAGGTCTGAAGCGCGTCGTTTGTGTTGCATTACAGCGACCTGCTTCAGACCTCAAACCTCAAACTTCAAACCGCTCCTTCATATTACAAATCCATTCGGAATAATCGCTCCTTTTTTCACCACCACGATACCGTCCTTCACCGTGTATAAGGCATGATCGGTGTTTTCGAGGTGGTTGCCACCGTTGATGCGCACATCGTCGCCGATACGCACATTCTTGTCGATGATGGCGTTCTTGATATAGCAGCGGTCGCCGATGCCGAGCGTGGGATGTCCGTTTTCACGGGCCTGTTTCATTTCGGCAATGGTTTCGAAATAGTCGTTCCCCATCAGGTAACAGCTTACCACCGTGGTGCCATGGCCGATGCGTGAGCGGATACCTACCACGGTATTCTCCACGCGTGAGGCGTTGATGATGCTGCCTTCTGCAATAACTGTTTTCTCCAGTGTCGATCCGCTGATCTTGCCGGGAGGCAGCATGCGTGCACGGGTGTAAATGGCATTGTTGTTATCGAACAGGTTGAAGTCGGGAATGTCCTGGCAGAGGTTCAGGTTCGCTTCGAAGAACGAATAGATATTACCGATATCAGTCCAGTACCCGTCGTACTGGTAGCTGGCTACTTTGTATTTGTCGATCGATTCGGGAATGATCTCCTTGCCGAAATCGGTGGCGCTTTTCTTCTCGTTTTCCAACAGGTCGAAAAGCAGCTTGCGGTTAAAGATGTAGATGCCCATGCTGGCCAGGTAAATGCGGCCGGCATTGCGCATGTCGCCGCCCGTATCGCTGACCCATTCGGGCAGCAGGTCTTTTTTGGGCTTTTCAATAAAGGAAGTGATCATGCCGTCGCTGGCTTTCAGGATGCCGAACTCGGGCGCCTCTCTTTCGGCCACGGGAATGGTGGCGATGGAAATATCGGCGCCCTGCCTTTTGTGGTTCTCCAGCATGGCGCTGAAGTCCATCTGGTACAACTGGTCGCCGCTCAGGATGAGAAT
>JBDHYM010000073.1:0-13243 GCA_039811405.1 Flavihumibacter sp.
ATTCCTTTGACAATACGAATATAGGTAAGTTTTCAGTACTATGCAAACCAAAGTACCTATTTATTGGCAGTAACTTTCATAAAATAATAACTGGTTTAGGCTGAAATGCAGTATGGACAAGGGTTTCCGGGCCGCCAGGCGGCAGAAAAAATTTTTCCCGGAAAGGATGAGCGGCAAAAAACAGCGGATGGGCGGTGGTTACCCGTCAGGTGCCACCCGTCGGGTGGCACCTGACGGGTGGGGTTATTCCTTCACGCCGGTATTGCTGGCGGGTTTCGGATAGTTGATATCGCGGCGGTCGAGTACCCGGTTGGCGGGATACACTTCATTGGCGGTATTTCCATCATACAACCGGCCGTTTTTCATAACGCGGTACACGCTATTGGTATAACGAATGTTCTCGAGCGGGTTTTTGTCGAGTATCAGCAGATCGGCAAGCTTACCCGGCTCCAGCGAGCCCAGGTCTTTATCCAATCCCAGCGCCGTAGCGCCTTTGATAGTGGCGATCGACAGCACTTCCTGCGGCGTCAGCCCGCCTGTTTGCATGGCCCACATCTCCCAGTGATAACCTAACCCCTGGAACTCGCCATGGCTGCCGATACCCGCCAGTCCGCCGGCATCAACCAGCGCTTTCATCGTCTTTGCATGTTTGGGGAATACATGCTCTTCGGGCATAAACCAGCCTCCTACCCGGCGGGTTTTGCCGGCCAGCTCCTCATAAGGCATGAAGTATTGCATTTTGGGGTCGTGGTAAGGATTCTCCGTTTCCCAGAAATAGTTCTCGGCAAAGGGGCCGCCATAAGAAACGAGCAGGGTAGGCGTTACCGCCATCCTTGCGCTCGAAATGGTATTGATCACGTCTTTATACAACGGATAAACGGGGATGGCATGCTCATGACTCGGATAACCGTCGAGCAGGTTGGTCATGTTAAGCTTGTAGTTGAGTCCGCCTTCGGTGGTGGGATGCAGTCCCTGGTTTTTCGCCGCCATGATGATCCATTGCCGCTGCTGGCGGTTACCCGTCAGGTACATTTTGATATAGCGGGTATGGTAGTAGTTGCTGTATTGGCGAAGGATGTCTTCGGCCTGTGCGGAGTCTTTCACATTGTATGTCCAGAAGCCTACACCGGGGCCTGTTGAATACAACCGCGGACCCACCATGGCGCCCGATTCAACCAGGTCGCTGTAAGACAGGATATCAGTGGTAGATGTTTGCGGGTCCATGGTGGTGGTAACCCCATACGCCAGGTTGATGGCATAGATCCACATCTGGCTTTTATGCAGTCCCCAGTTGGGCCACATGTGTGAATGCGTATCGACAAAACCCGGCAGTATCGTCTTGCCAGAACAATCAATCTCTTTTGCGCCGGATGGCGCCGTAATGCTGCCGGCGGCACCCACCGTCTTGATGCGATTGTTGACGATAAGGATATCACCGTTGCCGATCACTTCGTTTCCTTTCATGGTGATCAGCCTTGCGTTTTTCAGTAATACTGTCGCCTGCGGAATATCGCGGCTGTAATACATTTTTACAACGGTTTCAACAGCTTTATAGCCAGTGTCGGCCGGTTTTTTCGCCGTGCTGTCTTTTTTCAAAGACGCGCTGTCCTTTTTCAGTGTCAGACTGTCTTTGCCTGCGGTCAGCAACGAATCCGCTTTCTTTTTTGCGGCTGCTTTTTCGGCCGCCGCCGTGCTGTCTTCATAAGCGGTTGCTTTTGCGAGGTCATATACAAAATGTGCATTGCCAATGCTGTAATGTACTTTGTTGCCGTCGTTTTCCCAGGCGGGGAATTCGCCGCCGATGCTGGTTATTTTGCGCGAAGGGAATATGGCGCTGCCCGCATCGGCCACGTTGATATTGATCGTTTTGCCTGTTTCAGGCAGCGATACTACATATACCTCGTTGTTGATCTGGGCCAGGGCGCGTTTGCCGGCGGGCGACATACGAATGAGCGCGGCATTGGAAGGAAGGCTCATTTCCATCGCCTCGCCCTGCGCTTCGGTCAGCAGGCAATCACCCGCCACCGGGCGGCCGTTCTTGAAATTGCTGATGCCATAGGTGGTGATGCCCGTTACCTTGGCGATGATCTTCTCATCGGCGCCCTCCCAGTTGACCGACAAAAGTTGCCCGTTGCTATTGAGGTAGATCCGGTTCTCCCCGTTTACAAAATGCGGATTATATCGCCCCCGGCATTTGTCAATAACGGTAACAGTGCCGCCGCCTGCCGGCATCCAGCAAAGCTCTTCCTCGGCATTGTCGTAATCAGGCGAAATGGAATTTTTGTACACCTGCGTTGAAGCGCGCTGGAAAACGAGGCGGTCGCCCGCGGGGGTGAATACCGCCGACTGGTACAGGGCGGGCGATTTCGTCAATTGCACGGGCGCCGTTTTACCTGCGATATTGATTTTGTACAGGTGCCCTCCGTCTGCCGTCCAGCTACTGAACACGAGGCTGCTGCCATCGGGCGACCAGGCGGGATAGGCTTCGGTAAACGCATTGTTTGTCAAGCGGCGCGGCGTGCCACCGGGATAGTCCATTATATACAGCCGGTCAAGTGCGGTGAACGCCAGTTTCTTCCCGTCGGGAGATGGGACCGCATCGCGGATCTGCGTTACCAGGGCATGGCTGCTGTCATTGACGGGATATTTTGTATCGAGCATGGGGCCCAGCTCAAGCGCGGCCTCCACGCTGAACGGTATTTCAGTGATGGCACTACCGTCAATGGGTATGCGCTTTATTTTTCCACCGAAAGAGCAAAGCAGGGCCTTGCTGTCGGGGGTAAAGGCCATACCGGGTAAAACGCCCATGGTGGCGATCGACTCCTGGTCGTCGCGCTGCACGGGATAAGCCAGCCATTTTTCGTCGCCCGACGCCAGGTCTCTCAATACAAGACCGGTTTTATCTTCATAGCGGCTGCCGTACACCAGCCACTTTCCGTCTTTGGACAATACGGGGGTGAATGCAGAACCGTAGCGCGAAGTAAGGGTCGTCGTTTTTCCGTTTTTGCGATCGTACAAGCCTACCTGGTATTGGGGCATGGGTGCGTTATACGTCCACGACCCCGATCGCTGCGAGTAATAAATATACCGGCCGTCGGCGCTCACGGCCGCGTCGATGGTTTTGAGACTGGCAGGTTGGTCGATCAGTTGTACGCCGCCGCCGCCATCTTTATGCACCATATGAAGCTGCTGGATCAGCTTGCCTTTGGAATAGACCACGAAATCGCCGTCGGGCGTCCAGGCGGCATCGGTGAAGTTGGCTGCGGGATCTTTGGTAAGAGCGACGGTATCCTGTTTTTCGGTATCGATGATCCACAGGTTTTCGCTGCCCGAACGGTCGGAGGTAAAGAGGATCTTTTTTCCGTCGGGGCTGTAGCGCGGGTGGGTGTCGAAGGCAATGCCTTTGGTAACGGCGGTGGCTTTTCCGCCGGAGGCGGGAATCGTATAGATATCGCCCAGCAGGTCGAAGACGATGGTTTTTCCGTCGGGGCTGATATCGAGCGACATCCATGAACCTTCGGTGGTTTGCAGGGGGATGCTGCGCTTCGGTTTGAGCGGCAGGGTTTTGATGTCGGTATAAACAGGGCTGTCCTTTTTGGTAGTATCGGTCAGCCGGGTCAATGGGCCGCCGGCGGCGGTGAATGCCGGTGAAGGCAATAAAGCGGAAAGCAGGGTGGCCGCTACCAGCGAGCCTGTTATCAGCGAGCGGGGGGTGTTCATACTGTCAGCGTTGGTTCCTGCAAATATGAAGCACATAATTTGTGCGGCCCCGCCTTTCGTATAATATTTTTCACATTTATGAAAGCGTGGCCGGGACTAACTTTGGCCGATGTATTTTATTCGTGGATGGGTATTTCTCACCGTCGCAGCCCTGTTTTTTTCCTGCAATCGCCAGCAGGTGGCTGCCGCCGGCGGTTCAATGCCGGTAAACCGCGTCGGGCCAGGCAGCATTGATTATTCGGATAACAGGAACTGGGCCGCGCTGCCCGGCATGAAAGACCCTTCAGACAGTGTGCCGGCGCCGCTGAAAGCGGGTTATGTGAAAGACAACCGGGTGGATGTTTTTTTCATTTACCCGACTTCCTATACCGATTTCCGGGAGACTGTATGGAATGCGTCCCTGGAAGACAGTGCGCTCAATCACAAAACCGACTATTCTTCTATCCTTTACCAGGCCTCTGTTTTCAATGTTTATGATGTGTATGCACCGCGTTACAGGCAGGCGAATATCAGGGCGTATTTTACGCCGGATACGCTTTCGGCGAAAGCGGCGCTCGACCTGGCATATGACGACGTTCGGAGCGCCTTTCAATATTATCTTGATCACAGGAACAACGGCCGACCCATCATCATTGCGTCTCACAGCCAGGGAACCACGCACGCAAAAAAGCTGCTCGCAGCATTTTTCGACGGGAAAGCATTGCAGCGGCAACTGGTCGCCGCATATATCGTGGGGCTTCCCGTGAAAGAAGATGCGTTTGCGCAAATCCCGGTTTGCCGCGACTCTACGCAAACCGGTTGTTTTGTTACCTGGCGAACATTCAGGAAAGGATACGAACCCGATTACCAGGCGGCCTACAGGGAATCGGCGGTGGTGAACCCGCTTAGCTGGACCACCGATGAAAAAATCGCCGGCGTCGATCTGAACAAAGGGTCTGTATTGCGCGAATTCAATCGTATTCTTCTGCGGGTTTGCAATGCACAAAGGCACAAAGACCTCTTATGGGTAAACCGCCCGCATTTTCCGGGCAGTGTTTTTTATCGCACGAAGAACTACCACATCGGCGACTATAATCTCTTCTACCTGAACGTTCGCGAAAACCTCGCCACACGCGTTCGCCGCTATTTCCTGGAGCATCCGGGCAATTAGTTTTTCGAGAGATAGGGACTCAATGCGTCCAATAGGTTTTTGTCGTCGGCAACGGCGTATTTCGACACTTTGTTGATCAGCATTTCATCCATCAGATCTACAATATTTCCATAAGAAGAATTTACCGACGGACAAATCAGTATGCTGAGCCCTTTCTTTTTTCCCAGTGGCTCGAGTTGCTTTTGTTTTGCGCGGATAATATCACCAATGCCATTGTTCAGGGCATATCCCGTTTGTTGGATGCGGTTGTTGGCTTTTGCATCGTCGAAAGTGCCATCGAAATACCAGACCCGGTTATTGGCTGCAGGTATAACTGTAAGACTCGTACTGGCTCCGTACGCAACAGGAGGCCCGTCGGCGGGCAGGTAAAAGCGGGCCTCTTTGACTTCCGTTAAGGTGGTAGTGAAAATAAAAAAGCTGATCAGCAGGAAACCCAGGTCAACCATGGGTGTAAGATCTACGCGCAGCGGGCGGCGTTTGCCCGCTGCGGCATTGTTGATTTCGGCCATAACAAGTTTTCATTGAGATGCCGAAAGTGAAGGAATGCACAAGGGAGGCGCTAGAACTCCGCGCTCTTCGGCGTTCTCGGGAAAGCAATAACATCCCTGATATTGCCCATGCCGGTAACGAACTGCACCATGCGTTCGAAGCCGAGGCCGAAACCGGCGTGGGGTACGGTGCCGAAGCGACGGGTATCGAGGTACCACCAGAGCTCGTCGGCGGGCACACCCATTTCCTGCATACGGGCGGTAAGTACGTCGAGCCGTTCTTCACGTTGGGAGCCGCCCACGATCTCGCCGATACCGGGTGCCAGGATATCCATGGCAGCAACGGTTTTTCCGTCGTCGTTCAGGCGCATATAGAACGACTTGATGGCCGCGGGATAGTTGGTCACGATCACCGGCTTTTTAAAATGTTTCTCCACTAGGTAACGTTCGTGTTCGCTCTGCATGTCAATGCCCCATTTCACCTCATATTGGAATTTTTTCTTCTTGTACGCAGGTGACTGCAGCAGGATGTCGATTGCCTCCGTGTAAGTGATGCGCTGGAAATCGTTGTTGAGCACGAATTCCAGCTTTTCGATCAGGCCGATTTCGCTGCGCTTGTCGGCCGGCAGCGATTTTTCCTCTTCGGCAAGGCGCGCCGCGAGAAATTCAACGTCTTCCCGGTTGTGCGTCATCACATAACCGATGATGTATTTGATAAAGGCTTCGGCCAGGTTCATGTTATCTTCCAGGTCGTAGAAAGCCATTTCCGGCTCGATCATCCAGAACTCGGCCAGGTGCCGCGTGGTATTCGAGTTTTCGGCGCGGAAGGTAGGGCCGAAGGTATAGATCTCGCCGAAGGCAGTGGCGCCGAGCTCGCCTTCCAGTTGCCCGCTTACCGTGAGGTTGGTAGCACGGCCGAAAAAGTCTTCTTTAAAGTTTACCGAGCCATCATCGTTGCGCGGCGTGCCGTCGAAGGGCAGGGTGGTAACGCGGAACATTTCACCGGCGCCCTCCGCATCGCTGGCGGTAATGACGGGTGTATGCAGGTAGAGAAATCCGCGCTCGTTGAAAAAGGTATGGATGGCGAAAGCAAGGGAATGCCTGATGCGGAAAACCGATCCGAAAGTATTGGTGCGAAAGCGCAGGTGGGCGATCTCGCGCAAAAATTCAAGGCTATGCTTTTTGGGCTGCAGCGGGTATTTTTCGGCATCGCTGTCGCCCAAAATGTCGAGGGCGGTCGCTTTTATTTCCAGTTGCTGACCCCTGCCTTGCGAAGGGATCACGGTGCCCGTTACCTTCAGCGCCGCGCTGGTGGTGATCCGCTTCAGGGTGCTTTCGTCAAATTCGCCCAGCGGCAGCACCACCTGGAGGTTGGTATTGGTTGAGCCGTCGTTCAGGGCCACAAACTGGTTGTTGCGAAAAGTACGGACCCATCCCATTACGGTCACTTCCTGCCCTTCGGGTTGTTGGGTCAGCAGCTCTTTTATCTTGGTGCGTTGGTTGAACATAGCCTATATTTTGGGAGGGCAAAGATAAAATTATCCTACTGATCAGCTTGCAGTTGACGTTCTTTTCGGTCGTGCTGACTGTTGCAGGCCGGGAAAACAAGGGCCCGGCTGAAGCCGGCGATTGGCCTGAAAACCGGCCGGAGACTGGTTTTTGGCCGAAAAAATGGGTGATTTTGTTGGGAAATTCCCTTTTTTGCCTAACATTGCAACTGGAAACAAGACGATTAGTGACCTCCCGCTCTTAACTCTTCTCTTGTAGTACAGTCAATTCTAACACACAATTTCATTTTTTTTCAAGAAGTAAGACGGCTTTGAAATCTTACCAAAAGTACAAGTCTAAGTATGTATGACATTCTGCAACTGAACGACATGCTCGTTCCAGAGTTGCTCGATCTCGCTGAGCAATTAAAGATCCCCCAGGCTAAAAAAATGGACAAACAGGCGTTGATTTACAAGATACTCGACGCGCAAGCCATCTCCGCCAGCGAAGTAAAAAGCACCGATGCCGACAAGGGCAAAAGAAAACGCATCGTCAAAGCAACCACCGCCAATTCGACTGAAGAGGCGATCGTGGAAAGCGACGAGAAACCGGCCAAACCGGAACCCCGTAAAATGGTGGTTAAAAAAGAAGAACCGGCCGCCAAGCCGGAAAAGCCGGCTGCCAAACGCGGCCGCAAAAAAGCGGATGAAAAACCGGCTGCCGAAATACCCGGACTTGCTGAAGAAGCGGCTGCTCCCGCAGCGCCGGCTGCTACTGGCGCCGCAACAACGGCTGCATCTGCCGAATCGCCTGCACAAACGCCGCAGGGTGGTCCCGCCGAGTCCCTGCCGCCGCAGCAACCCCGCCAGCAGTTCCAGCAGAACAACCCGCCCCGCCGCGAGCAGCGTGAAGTGTTCAATATTGAATTTGACGGTATCATTCCCGCCGAAGGCGTGTTGGAGATGATGCCCGACGGGTATGGCTTTTTGCGCAGCAGCGATTACAACTATCTCTCTTCACCCGACGATATTTATGTATCGCCCTCGCAGATCAAATTATTCGGGCTGAAAACGGGCGATACCGTGAATGGCGCCGTACGCCCTCCCAAAGAAGGTGAAAAATATTTTGCGCTCCTTAAAGTGGATACCATCAACGGCCGTTCGCCCGAAGAAGTGCGCGACCGGGTACCGTTTGAATACCTGACGCCCCTGTTCCCCTTTGAAAAGCTGAATCTTTTCTGCGAACCTAATGGCTACAGCACCCGCATTATTGACCTGTTTACGCCGATCGGCAAGGGTCAGCGGGGACTGATTGTAGCGCAGCCCAAGGTGGGGAAAACCGTTTTGCTGAAAGAGATTGCCAACGCAATATCAGCCAATCACCCCGAATGTTACCTGATGGTGGTACTCATCGACGAGCGCCCGGAAGAGGTGACCGATATGGAACGCAGCGTAAAAGCGGAAGTGATCGCCTCCACCTTCGATGAGCCGGCCGATAAGCACGTAAAAGTGTCGACCATTGCCCTCCAAAAGGCAAAGCGACTGGTAGAATGCGGCCACGACGTGGTGATCCTGCTCGATTCCATCACCCGCCTGGCGCGTGCGCACAACACAGTGGCGCCTTCCAGCGGTAAAGTGCTCAGCGGTGGTGTGGAAGCCAACGCCATGCAAAAACCCAAGCAGTTCTTCGGCGCAGCGCGTAAAATAGAGAATGGCGGCTCACTGACCATACTGGCCACCGCGCTCATCGATACAGGGTCGAAAATGGATGAAGTGATCTTTGAAGAGTTCAAAGGCACCGGTAACATGGAATTGCAACTGGATCGCCGCCTCGCGAACCGTCGCATCTTCCCGGCAATCGACCTGGTGGCTTCTTCCACCCGCCGCGACGACCTGCTGCTGGAGCGCGATGTATTGCAACGCATGAACCTGCTGCGGGTATATCTCAATGACATGAATACCGAAGAGGCCATGACCGAATTGCTGAAACGCATGCGCGGAACGAAAAGCAATGAAGAGTTTTTGGCGAGTATGAATGGATAAAATGGTTTATGGTTGCTGCCGCGGTGCGGTAGTGTTGTGAAAGAGGAGAAAACCTGAGTGAATAGTTTGGCGGATGGCGAAAGTCATCCGCCTTTTTTGTGGGGTTGACGAGGTGGGTGCGGGTGCGGTAGGGATTGGCGGTTAACTTTGCGTGGATTCAAGTATGCATAATGGCGGTAGTTTCACTGACGATAGAACAGTTTCTGGAGAAGAGGACGGGTGGCCCGGTGCTGGATGTGCGGAGCCCGGGTGAATATAGCCATGCCCGGATTCCCGGCGCATACCCCTTACCGTTATTCAATGATGAGGAGCGTAAAGTGGTGGGTACGGCGTACAAGCAGGAGAGCCGTGAAAAAGCCATTAAGATCGGGCTAGATTATTTCGGTCCGAAAATGCGGCCGATGGTGGAGGAAGTGGAAGCGCTTTTGGGTAAGAAGCGGTCTGCCGGCGACGCGGATGCCGGTGTGCCGGGTAACAATAGCAAAGCAACAGATGGTACAGCGACGGGCGCGTTATCGTCGGTAGGCGGACCATTACCAGCCGGTGGACCGGCGACAGAAGTGCTGGTGCATTGCTGGCGTGGCGGTATGCGAAGCGGCGGCGTTGCCTGGCTGCTGGATTTGTATGGGTTCAGGGTGTATACGCTGAAGGGCGGATATAAGGCGTTCCGGCAATGGGTGCTGGCGCAGTTGTCGGCGGAATGGCCGATGAAAGTGCTGGGGGGTTATACCGGCAGCGGGAAAACAGATTTGCTGCAACGGCTGGTGCGGTTGGGTGAAGCGGTGATAGACCTCGAAGCGCTGGCGCATCATAGGGGGTCGGCCTTTGGTCATCTCGGCCAGGCGGCGCAGCCCAGCCAGGAGCAGTTCGAGAATGAACTGGCCCTGCAACTGCATGCGTTGAAAGGAAGGCCTTTTTGGGTGGAAGATGAAAGCATGCGCATCGGCAATATTTTGTTACCGCAGCGCTTTGAACAGCAGCTTCGTACAGCACCCTGTTATTTTCTTGACATCCCTTTCGAAAAACGGCTTGATTACCTGGTGCCGGCTTATGGCGGGTTTGACCGCGAGAAACTGATTACGGCCATACTGCGTATACAGAAACGACTCGGCGGACTCGAAACCAAACAGGCCGTTAATTGTATCGTCGAAAATGATACGAGAAGCGCTTTCGCCATTTTGTTGAAATACTACGACAAATGGTATGCGAAGAGCCTGAAGAGTCGCGGAGATGCGCCGGTAGTGAACATTCCGCTGGAAGCGGTTGACGAAACCAGAAATTCCCAACAAATACTATCTCTATGTCCATCAAACTGACCTCCTATTCGCACGGCGCGGGCTGTGGCTGCAAAATTGCGCCGCGGGTGTTGTCGGATATATTGCATTCTGCGAATAAGCCATCCGCCCCGGCGGCATTACTGGTAGGCAATGAAACCAGCGATGATGCCGCGGTCTATGATCTCGGAAACGGGCAGGCGCTGATCAGCACTACTGATTTTTTCATGCCGATTGTCGACGACCCTTTCACTTTCGGCCGCATTGCGGGCGCCAATGCTATCAGTGATGTATATGCGATGGGCGGGCGGCCGCTGATGGCGATCGCGATTCTCGGCTGGCCGATCGATAAACTGTCGCCCGAGGTGGCGGCGCAGGTGATAGAGGGCGGCCGGTCGATCTGTGCGGAAGCGGGTATTCCGCTGGCGGGTGGTCATAGTATTGATAACCCCGAGCCCATCTTCGGATTGGCGGTGAGCGGTCTGGTGGAGACGGCCCACCTGAAACGCAACGATACGGCAAGGGCGGGCGACCTGCTGCTGCTCACCAAACCCCTGGGCATAGGCGTATTGTCGACCGCGCAAAAAAAAGGTATACTGACGGCCGATGCCTATGAACGTATGGCGAAGCAATTGCAAACCCTAAATAAGATCGGCGAATTATTGGGCGCGGTGAGGGGCGTTCATGCGATGACAGATGTAACCGGTTTCGGGTTGGGCGGACACCTGTTGGAGATGGCCCGCGGCGCCGGTCTCGATGCGCAGATATCATATGAGAAGTTGCGTATAATTGACGGCGTTCGAACCCTGGTGGCAGAGAAAGTGGCGCCGGGAGGCACGCATCGCAATTGGGCCAGCTATGGCGAGTCCATCCGCATCAACGACACCGTTGCAGCAGAAGAAGCGAAGATGCTGGTGGCCGATCCGCAGACGAACGGCGGGCTGTTGCTGGCGGTTGATCCTGCTGCCCTGGAAGAAGTAAGGGCCTTGTTTGCTGCAAATGGACTGGCGGATTACGGCCAGCCGATTGGTATGCTGCAGAACAGGTCGGGCGCCGAATCGCGGTTGACGGTTTTATAAGGTTCAGGCCGCCGATAAAACGAATATGACCGATACAGGTCGTTGCGTATGCGGGTGGATGGGCTCTCGTAATTCGTGCAGACGGTAGCCGGTTTTGGTGAAGAGGGATATCCAGTTTTCAAAAGTTCGGAAAAACCAGGGTGCGGGCTGTTGAAATGCCTGGCTGAATCCTTTCCAGGAGCCCGGCAGCCATTGCGAAATATAAGGGTGATCGCCCACGGCCTGGTAAGGATGGAGGGTTTGTATAAGTATCTTTCCGCCCGGCGCCAGCCAGCCGCCTAAGTGTGTTAACAGGGCTTCCACCAGTTCATTGCCAAACAGAGAAAAATTGAAGGCGATCAGGTCGAATCCGTTGGCCAGAGGCGATGGATACCCCGACAGGATATCCTGGTAGGAAGCGGCGCCTACCACCGCTTCTGCCTGTTGCGCTGCAGCGTGATTCACCAAAGCCGGTATGGCGTCGAGCCCGAATACCCTGGTCCCCGGGCTTGCGGCCGATACAGCTCTTAACAGCCATCCTTCGCCGCAACCCAGGTCGAGGAAGTTGGCGGGCTGAAAGGAATGGATGGCATCTAGGATAGCGTCGTTGGTTACCAATACCCGGCTTTCAATGGCTTTTTCGGCGATGGTTTGCGACCATGCGTCTGCATTCAGGTGCCAGCTTTCAAGTATCTGGGTTTCTTGTGTCATGACGCCAGTTGATCGATTTTCTGAGAAAGTTTTCTGTCTTTGTCGGTAACGGTATTGCCGGCATCGTGGGTGTTCAGCCATATCTCCACCGTATTATACACATTCGTCCACCGCGGGTGGTGGTTCATTTTCTCGGCCGCCAGCGCCACGCGGGTCATGAAAGCAAAAGCGGATGAAAAATCGGCAAACTCAAATTTGCGGTACAGCGTATTGTCTTTTTCCTGCCACATAATAATTGGTTTTAAACACCCGTCGGGTATTACCCGACGGGTGGTCAAAAAATCAGGTGCTCTTTGTTCCGGATCTTTTCATTGGTCATTTCCACCACCAGTTGCACGCCGGGGAATGCCCTGATCGTTTGGGCAATTTCGTTCAGCATTTGGGGCTCGGGCAGCTCGCCTTTGGTCAGCCACAGAAAATCAAGGTGCCGGAATTCGGGCAGAAGGTATTCACCGTCGTGCTGGTTCCGGTACAGGTAATGTACCAGGAACTGGTTGGGTTCGGCGTATTCATAGATGGGGAAATAGTAATGACGGTTTTTCTTGGTCAGTTGAATCTCGAGGTCAACATTGATCCGGAAACGGAAGCGCAGGCTGCGGTTCAGGTGCCAGCAAAAATGATAGTCGCGAACCGGCGCCACAATGCCCAGCAGGTGTGCGTCTGCGAAGAAATCGCCGGTCATGTCATCTATGTCGAGCCGTAAACGCATGGCTATTGGTTTGTGCAGCCGCGGCCGCATTCTTAGAATTCCACCGTCGCTTCGTGTTCGGTTTCTCCGCGTTTATACGTAACCGTTGTTTTGTCGCCTTTTTTGAATTTGCCCAAAGCCTTCATGTACTCTTCTACCGAAGGCGTGGCGAAATCGCCCAGGCGGGTGATCACGTCACCCGTTTGCATACCTGCTTTTTCTGCCGGGCGGCCTTCTGATACACCGTCCACATGCACGCCGTTGCCGGCATAGGCATAGTCGGGCATAATGCCCAGGGTCACTGAAAAACGTGTGCTGGTGCCGGTCGACTGCTCACGGGTTTTCAGGAAGGCCAGTTTGCCGTTATTGGGCGTATGCTGTATGAGCTGGTAGATGAACTGCACGATGCGATACTCCCCTTCTGCGTTCAGCTTATCGGCATCGTCGCTCGGTTTGTGGTAGTCGGCGTGTGTGCCGGTAAAGAAAAACAGTACAGGGATGTCTTTGCGGTAGAAGCTGGTATGATCGCTCGGTCCGGTGCCGCTGCTATCGTATTTCACGGCGAGGAATTTCCCGGCCGGCAGCCCTTCCATGCTTTTTTCCCAGGCGGGCGAGGTACCGTAG
>JBDHYM010000074.1:0-12868 GCA_039811405.1 Flavihumibacter sp.
CCTGGGGTTCACTTTTGTTGAAGACATATGTAGTTTAAACCGGTTTTTTAGATTGTTATCCTGTCTGGCGGAGCGATAGCCTATGCACCGAACATAACAAACGGACGGCAAAGTTAGGGAAATTCCCGATATGGGCGAAAAAAGAGGTTTCGAAACGGCAAGTTACCGGAAGCGGCGCAACCGCCTGCCAGGGTTTTAATATTAAAAAAAACAAACACCTGTATAACCTTATTTCTCCGAAACCAACGGGAGCTTCCCCGCCGGCCATGTCTTTTTTTCGCGGGTGGGGATATACACGATGCTTTCCATAACCAGGGCGGCTGCCCCGATCATTTCGGCATCGAGGTCCATATTGGACAATTTGATCGTAGTACTGAAGGAGAGCCGGGGAATACAGTGCTCGTTAAGGGCCTGCTCTACCGGCGCCAGCCACACTTTGCCGGCAGTGGCACCCCGACCGCTCAGCAGGATCACCTCGGGATTCATGAGATGTATCAGGATAGAAATCCCTTTACCGATTTTATATCCTATCTCGGAAAGTATGCCGATACAGAACCGGTCGCCCCGGGCGGCCGCTTTAAACACTTTTTCGCAGATATCCTCATTCGTATCGGTCTGGGTGATTTTAATGGACGATACCTTCCCTTCCGACAGCCCCTGCTTTACCTGGTCGGAAATGACCAGCAACGAGGCTTCAGTTTCCAGGCAACCCGTTTTGCCGCAGGCGCACATCTTGTTATTGCTGAACAACGGTATATGGCTGAACTCGCCGGCAAAGCCATTGTGCCCGCGAAAAAGCTCTCCGTTCACAATCATACCAAGGCCGATGCCCCAACTGATATTGATCACCATGCCGTCTTTGATATTTTGTGCCATGCCGAAACGCAGTTCGGCCAGGGCGATCAGGCTGGAGTCGTTGTCGATGAAGACGGGCACCCCCAGTCTTTTCTCCAGGTAGGCATTGATGCTGCCGGTTTCCGTTTTAAGGAATGAATAGTTCACGCCTTTTTTAACGTCTACAAAGCCGGGCATGCCAATGCCGATGCCTAGTATCCTGGCAGCAGCAGCCGGGTCTTTTTCAAGGTATTTTTCAAGGTGATCGCCCAGTTGCTGCAGCGCCTGGTCATTGTGCTGCAACGGCAGGGTGTACTGCTCTGCCGGCCACACAAAATCATTGTTCATGTTCATCAGCGCAATACGCGTGTACAACTGGTCCATAGCCACCGCCAGAATGTAAGAGCGATCGGCTTCCAGCGCGTATAACATCGGACGACGACCACCGGTGGAAGCGCCATAACCCAGCTCTTTTACCTGGCCTTCCTGAATAAGCTCATTCAGCAGCTTAATGGTGATGGGCAGGCTCTTACCGATTTTTTCGCTTAAATCAGTGCTCGACAACTGCTGTGCAAAATACAGTTGCTTGCAAATTTGACGTTTAAGCAAATCGTTTTTAGTCATACTTTTTTGCGGTTGGCGGTATTAGGGCTCGTTAATCGTTTAAAGATAATAATACTTCGTTAAATTTTAAAAAAGTAGATCGTATAGACGGTTTTTCCCGTGGAAACTACCGCTTTCGTGTCTGTTCGAGCCAACCGCTGAGCGCGGCGAAAACCAGGGTAAATCCACCCAACATGCAAAGTGGTTTCCAAATAGTGGAAAATCCGCCAGAACGCAGGAACAGGTCGTTGACGGCATCGAGCGACCAGAAAAGGGGTGATATGCGTGCCAGTTGCTGCAGGCCTGCCGGCAGTATTTCTACCGGTACCCATATGCCGCCAATGGCCGAGAGGATCACGATCGATAAAGCGCCGAAGGGCAGGGCCTGGTTGGGAGTTTGGAAAAGGGCGCCGACCAGCAGACCATAAGCAGTGGCGGTAAGCGCAATGGCGGCGACCGTTACCAGCAATGCCAGGGGCGCATGCCCCATATACAAAGCGGGCAGGCCCAGCAAGGGCATCAGCAGGCGGCCTGCCAGCAGCATGGCGTAAAACTGGCCAATACCAAGCAGCAGGTAAAAAAGCAGCTTGCCGGCAATGATGCTGTAATAGCTGCCGGGAATCAGTTGCAGGCGAACCAGGCTGCCCTCCTCTCTTTCACGTATCATGTTTCCCGCAATGGGGATGATAATGAAGAATAGCCCGAAAATGGCCCAGGCGGGTACATTGTGCTGCACGGAATTGGTATTCAACTGGGCCGTTTTTTCGTTGCCGGCCGTGAATTCCTGAATGCCAACGGCCTGTAATTTCTCCTGCAGGTTAAACGGGGTGTCTGCGGTGCTGTCGATCGACTTCAGCTTGTCTGACAACCGGCCCAGTATCATCTCGGCCTGGGTACGGGTCAGTTGCTTATCAATGGCGTTCAGCAGCGATAGTTTCATGGCCTGTTTGGTAACAGGATCAAAATAGAGCGCAATGGTCAGCGTTCGGGTATCCCTGACCGGTAGCTTGCCGGCTGCGCCGGTTGAGCGGGACAATTCATTGGCCACCTGGTTGGCACTGTTCACCACTTCTGCGCTGATGCCTTTCGGCACCACGATCCCGATCTTGTAGTCGCCCGATTGCACCAGTTGGCGCAACCGCGTACTGTCGATCTGCTGCCCACCCACCGAGTCGATAAGCCTGAATTGGCCATTGTTAAGCTCTTCATTCAGTTTTGCTGCCATCGGTCCGCCATCGTTGTCGACCCAAAGCACATCGAATACATAATCCTGGTACTCCCTGAACGGCGCGTCCTGGATCAGTGCCATAACGATGGTCAGCCCCAGGGGCATCAGGAACAGCAGCACCATTCCCGCCAGGTCGCGCCTGAACAGGCGCCATTCATTGAGTAATGTGGCCAGTACCCGCATCATTTAATCGCGCACCCCCCAGCCGGTTACATGAAGAAATACCTGTTCCAGGCTCCGGCAGTCGTGCTCTTGCATAAGCGCTGCCGGGTTGCCCTGCACTACCAGGGCGCCATGGTCGATAATGGCCACCTCTTCGCACAATTGCTGCGCTTCTTCCAGCAGGTGGCTGGTGTACAGCACAGAATGCCCCTGCCGGTGATAGTCGCGCAAGAAATCGAGTATCATGTTCCGGCTTTGCACATCCACTCCTGCCGTGGGCTCATCGAGTATAAGCAGCTCGGGGTCATGTAATAAGGAAGCGATGATATTGGCCCTTCGGCGCATGCCGCCTGAGTAATGGCGAATGGCTTTATGCGCGTTTTTATCGAGCCCGAAGGCATGCAGGTAACGGTCGATCTTATCATGCAGGCTGCTGCCGGAAATACGATAAAGCCGTCCGATGTATTCGAGGTTTTCACGGGCGCTCAACGTGGGGTAAAGCGCGATCGACTGCGGCACCACACCGATTTTTTTTTTGATCAGCATCGGGCGCGTGCGGCTGTCGAGCCCCAGCACCTGTACCGAACCGCTGTCGGCGCGCACCAGTCCGCAGATGATCGAGATGGTAGTGGTCTTACCCGCGCCATTGGGTCCCAGCAGACCGGCTATACAATGATCGGGGAATTCCAGTGACAGGCCGCGCAGCGTGGGTTCCGCTGCCTGCCGGTACGTCTTGTGCAGGTCTCGGATCAGCAGCATGGCCCGCTCACACTGTTTTACGAAGCCCTGTGAAAAAATCTTTTTCCTTATCGGCGATCTGCCGCAACATATCGCCAAGCTCCCGGTAGGTAGCGAGGTTGCCGCTCCTGTCTTTCATGACGCGTGCGGCCGCATACGCAAAATTGCGCCAGTCGTCGCCGATGCAGGTCATAGTATGCGACAGGCCGGTCAGCTCGTCGCGTTTCAGGATACCGGCCGCTTCCTGCAAAAAGGCTGCGTATAAGAAACGGAAACCGCCGCCGCCGGTGCCTATCTCTTCCTGCATGCGGATGATATTGCCGATACAAAGCGCCGCTTTGCGGGGCTCCATCTTTTCGGGATAGCCGGCTACTTTTTTCCCCAGGAAACGGATGCCGTTATGACCGAAAAAAGGGGGTGGTGATTTTAGCATGAACCAGCAGGTTTTCCGGATGCCGCTGATCACCGCCTTGTCAAGCGGTTTACCATCACCAGTTCTTACCGGAAAATACATTTTGCCATTGGGTGCGGGAAAGCCTTTGGCAAAGCGGGCTTTGGATAGGTCGTCGCCCCGCAGGCGGGTGGCCGTTTGCATGACCGGGTCGGAGATCAGGTATTCGTCCCCTTCTTTACCGAAGGCGATCAGGTTATGGGCATTAAAATGAAAACGCCAGGCAGGAGGAAAATAGTCCAGGAAGAATACACTGGTCTGCATGCCTACCGGCTGTTTTTGCTGCAATGCCTCGTCAAGCGCCAGCATGGCCTTATCGGGCGAAGAGAAGGAAGCCGTTTTGATGGTAACGCCCAGTTCTTTGGTTACCCGTTTGAAAATATAACCCGGCCAGATGCGAAAGGTGGTGCCGGGAATGCCGTTTACCTTCACAAAAGGCAGGTGGCCGAAAAACAGTCCGGCGCCGATGCCGAATACCAGCGGCTCGGTAAGCGCCACACCATAATGGTTCAGCAGGCTGAGGGTCACGCCACTTTCGCAATGGGCCGATTGCCGGTGATGAAAATTGTCTATGATCATGCAGGTAAGCGGAAATGCCTCAGCTCATCGACCGAAATATTGAAGACGGAAGCATACCGGGCTAATTTTGTATCAGATAATTTTTTGAAGGCAGCGGGCTGCAGGTGCTTTTTCACCCTGAATTTCCAGAAACCGACATAACCCGCCAGCGTAGGCAGGTCCATCAGGTTTTTCTGCATGTAATAGGCGATGGGGCTCAGCTCACCCTGCAATACTTTCTGCCGGGTCGTTTCGATTTTTTCATCGATATCTTCCCAGGCCTGGGTCAATGCGAGGTTTTCGGCATCCCAGCCGGTGTACTGGGTAGTGCCGTAACGGCCATCCTTGTCGGTTACGTACAACATCTTAACGATGCTGTTGTCTTCGCCATGAATGATCTTCTTGTCTTGTGGTACCTCGTCTTTATTCATTTTTACACAACCGTGAAGTGCGCATATATATAAGTGAAGCGGGCGCTTTCGGGAATCATCAGCAGCAATGTATCACCTTTTTTCAACATACCGCTGTTGAACATTTCCTCCAGCATCAGGTAGGGCGATACACTGCCCACGTTGCCTACTTTCACGAGATTGGTGAACCATTTTTCGGGCGGGATGAGCAAGCCGATCTTTTGTTGCTCATCGGCGATGCGGTCCCGGAAGTATTCGGAGCTCAGGTGCGGCAGGTACCAGGTAAGGCCATCGACGGTGAGATGGTATTTGTCGAAGATCTCTTTCTGCATAATGCCGCCCATGGGCACGATTTTTACGCCGAGCAGGCGGGTATCCTGCTTGAACGAGAACATGCTCTGGTTCACCCAGTCTTCCGGCCTGAATTCGGGAAAGCCGGTAAGATCGCCGTTGGGGCTGCGCACCGCGCCGTTGTACATACAGGTAGCGAGTTCGTTGGCATATGATTTTACATCGATGAAATCGATGCGCAGGGAAAGACCGTTTTCGTTGGGTTTGTTCTGGAGCAGCGCAGCGCCCGCCCCGTCGCTGAGCATCCAGCGCATGAATTCCTTTTCGAAAGCGATCATCGGGTTGGCGTCGAGCTCTTTCAGCTTCTCTGTTTCGGCATCGAACTTATCACGACGCAGCCAGGTCGATACTTTTTCAGAGGCGAAGGAAACGGCATGGCTGGTCTCGCCCTGCTTTACCGACAGCCAGGCATATTTCATGGCCTGGAAACCCGAGGCGCAGGAGCTGCTGATAGACGCAATTTCAATGGGCCGGCATTTCAGCTCGCCCTGTACCATGGCGGTATGGCTGGGTAACAACTGTTCGGGCGACATGGTGCCGCCTACCAGCAGGTCAATATCATCTTTACCGAAAGAATCGTCGAACAAGCCTTCTATGGCTTTCACCGCAAGCTGCGCATTGGTATGGGTAGACCTTCCTTCCTTATCAATGGCGTAATACCGCGTATGGATCTTGTTGTTGCTGAGAATTTTCGTCTTGGCCCTCGACGGCTTATCGTCTACCATACCCAGGTAAAGCTCTATATCTTCATTGCTGACAGGTTCATTGGGCAGGAATTTCGACAGTCTTGTTACAAACACATCTCCCATAATAGCAAATCTTTTCTAGCTGGATGTAGCAGTTTTAAATGACGTTGGGCTCGTAGCCTACGCCTTTGAAATAGGCCAGTTGCTGCCGGAAAGTTTTCCTTTTGAACAAGCTGGCCATTTTGGCGGTGAGGCCCGAAACCGGCGACAGTACAAATATACCGGTCAGCAACAATCTTTTGAATAAATGCACCCGCGACAGCCGTTCGGGATTACCGGGTTCTCCCTTTTGCCGTATGTACACGGCAAATTTCCTGAATTTGGTTATGCCTCTTTTTTCTAATACAATAAGGGTGGGCTTGAGCGACACGGCGCCCCGGGCCAGCAACTGCGGCTGCAGGTTTTGCCAATTTCCCGTGGAGGCGGCTTCGTATAAAACCGGTCCGAACTTCCTGCTGCCTTCGATATCGGGCGTTTGCACGCCGGCTTCGGGCAGGAACCGGCTGGGTTCTTTCTGACCGGTGAACGTCCACCGGATAATGGTAAACAGGGAAACCAGGTTATGATTGGTATCGGCAAACACGATATTTCCCACATGGCGGGCGCCAATGTGATGCAACTGTGCCTTTATTTTCTCCTGCGCATTCAGCCACATGTTTCTTGACCCCACCACCGTAACTACCGGCAGGCCGCGCAGCTTTTTTGCCTGCCCGCTGACCAGGAAGCTGGTAGTAGGCACCGAAGGCGACAGGAACCAGGGCTGATAGCCCAATATTACCAGGTCATACGCCTTATCGGGAATCTGAAAAGACTGCAGGGGAACCGGTATTTCCAGCACGCATTCGGGCATAGCATCGAAAAACTGGTCGCTGGTCCACGGAAAGGGGAAATCCTTCTCCGGCTTATAGGACACATAATCGATCGATGCCTTGTCGCCAAGCGCCGACAACATGTTATCGAGTATCTGCTTTAGCTGGCCGGTTTGCGTATAATAAAGTACCAGTATTTGCAACGTTCGTTGTTTTAAAAACGGCCCAAGATAACTAATTCCGACAAATGATAAATATGGCTATTTTTGGCAATCCTAAACAATACGCCTTCATGGAAGATTTTAAACGTTCGCTGAAGCTACAGATCATTGAAACGCTCAACCTGCAAGGCATGCAGCCGGAAGAAATTGATGATACGGCGCCCCTTTTCGGCGACGGACTGGGTCTTGACAGCATTGATTCGCTTGAATTGATCGTACTGCTCGAACGCAATTATGGCATCAAGATACAAGACCCGCGTGAAGGCCGCCGGGTATTTGAATCGATCAACGTGATGGCCGACTATATCCAGGCTCACCGAACCAAATAAGCGTGCAGGCGATGTATGTTACCGGTATGGGCATCATCAGTGCCCTGGGCGCAGGCATCGAGCAGAACCGGATGGCCCTTCGGGCGCAGGCAAGCGGGCTTACCACTGCCCGTTACCTTCAAAGCCGCCTGGCAGCGCAATTACCGCTGGGCGAGGTTCCTTTTTCCAATACAGCCCTGGCTTCCATGGCCGGCATAACGCCGGGAACGGAAAACCGGCTGGTGCTGCTGGCAACGGTTGCGCTGAACGAAGCCCTGGGCAATCGTTTTAAGGCAGGACTGGTACGCACCGGCTTTATCAACGCCACCAGTGTGGGTGGTATGGCCGATGTGGAGAACATGTATCCCGATCTGATCGACCCGGCTATTGCCATCAGCAACCTGTCGGCCGGCGACTCGCTCGATTGCGCCCAGGGCACCGAGATACTCGCCCGGCATTTCGGTATCAGGCAGCAGGTAGCTACCATCAGCACCGCGTGCTCTTCATCGGCCAATGCCATCATGTATGGCGCCCGTCTTGTACAGGCAGGCCTGCTCGACCGGGTGATTTGCGGTGGCGTCGACACCCTGACCCGCTTCACGCTGAATGGCTTCAGCAGCCTCAGGAACACCGATACCGGCTTGTGCAAACCTTTTGATGAGCACCGCAACGGACTGAACCTGGGCGAGGGCGCTGCTTACCTGGTGCTGGAATCGGAGCGGTCCCTGGCGGTAACGGGCAACAGGCCGGTGGGCCTGCTGGCAGGTTACCATAATTACAACGAAGCCTTCCACCCTACCGCCCCGTCTCCCGATGGTAACGGCGCTTACGAAGCGATGGCCGGCGCCTTGCATAAAGCAGGACTGCTGCCCGCAGCCATCAGCTATATCAATGCGCATGGCACGGCTACCATCAACAACGACATCGCCGAGGCAAAAGCTATGTTGCGGCTGTTTGGCGGGCAGCTTCCTCCTTTTAGTTCCACCAAGTGTTATACCGGTCATACGCTCGCGGCTGCAGGCGCCATCGAAGCGGTTTTTTCTTTGCTGGCCATTGTGCATGAAGAATTGTACCCGGCCCTCCATTTCGACATGCCTATGAGCGATGCGGCTGTTACACCCCTGCTTTCTCTTACGGAACACAGGAAGACAGATCATGTGCTGAGCAATTCATTCGGTTTTGGCGGAAACAATGCCTGTTTAATACTGAGCCGTTATGCGTGAGACCATGTACATACAAGCTGCGCGGGCGCTAAGTGCACAAGGTGAGCTGCTGAACGACGAGCTGCCGGTGGCAGGCATTGAGCCGGTCGGCAATGTTTTTTATTTTCCATCGATCGATTACAGCCGCTGGTTCGGCATCATGCAGTTGAGGCGGATGAGCCGGCTCACGCGCGCGGGCATGGCCGTGGCCATAGAAACACTGCGCGATGCCGGTATCGATAAGCCCGATGCTATTATAACGGGTACAGGCAAGGGTAGTTTGGGCGACACGGAGAAATTCATGGAGAGCATCCGCCTCCATGAAGAAGGCACCCTGAACCCGAGTCCTTTTATCCAGAGCACGTATAACGCCCTCAATGGACTGATCGGGCTGCACTACCAGGTAGATTGCTATAATACCACCTATGTACACCGGGGCTTCTCTTTGGAGCATGCGCTACAGGATGCCCAACTGCTGTTCAGGGAGAACAGGGCCGCGCAGGCGTTGGTAGGCTCTTTTGAAGAAATAACGGCAGAGCATTTTGGCATTAAGCAAAAGCTTGGGTACTGGAAATCATTCCCTGTTCGCGCGGATGAATTATTCCATACATCCACACCCGGTAGTATTGCCGGCGAAGGCTGCTTTTTCTTTGCGCTGGGAAAAGAGCCGGGTCGCCAGCCCCTGGCCGAACTGGCCGATCTTCGCATGCTGTTTGAGCCTTCTGCCGCAGAGTTGGAACAGGAAATACATGCTGTGCTGGCTGATGCGCAGCTTCGGCTGCCCGACATCGATGTACTGGTAACCGGTCGCAGCGGCGATGTACGGCACGATCGCTATTATGACCAGGTGGCGGCCCTTTTTAACGATGCCACCCAGCTTAGCTTCAAGCAGCTTTCGGGTGAATTTGACACCGCGGCCGGTTTCGCGCTCCGGATGTCGGCCAATATCCTCGCCCGCCAACAACTACCGGCGGCGGCACACTATGCCGGCATTATGCACCGGCCGGTTAAAAACCTGCTTATTTACAACAACTACTACGGTGTGCAACACGCTGTTTATTTGCTGAGACAAACCGTCTGAATACCCTAAGGCAGTTTGTCCAGTATAGACTTTCTGTTACCACCCCCATAGTTGGAAAACAGCACAATTGCTGTATGCTTTTCGGGAAAATAAATCATGTTAGCGTCTACCCCGACGGAACTTCCGTTTTTTCCATACCCAATATGCTTTCTTGTATCCCACGATTCAATGCCCAATCCAAATCCACAACCGGTTCCGCAGGACGGAAAGCGAGAAATCATTTTCATCTCGTCAAGGGATCGGCCCGATACCAATTGACCCGTAAAAAGCGCTTCCGTAAATTTCAACAGGTCCGCAGCCGTACTGATAATGCCTGCAGCCGGATCTCCATCACTATCGGCCCTGTCCCATTGAGCAACGTCCACCAGCTTGTGGTCAAAAAAATTATACCCGCGACTAACATTCTTATCATCTCTTTTCTCCAGATAAGTGTGCTCCATCCCCAATGGGCTGAAGATAAGCTCCTGCATATTTTCCTGCATGGATTTCCCTGTCATCTTTTCTACAACAAGCGACAAAACCCAGTACCCTGCATTGCTGTAATAGCTATCCGAACCGGGTGAATGTTTCAGGGGCTTTTCATAAATAAATTTTTCCAATCGTGCAGCCGCATCCAGGTTACCGATCGTTTCGGGGTCGCTGATAATGGAATTGCGATATTCGGTATCATCATCAGTTGGGTGCCCCAGGCCGCTGCTATGATTCAACAACTGTCGGATTGTTATCGTCCCTGCATCCGGAATATGGTTTGAAACAGCCGGCAATACTTCCTGCAATGAAGTGTTTAACATGAAAGCTCCTCTCTCTATCATTTTCATTACCACCACTGCCGTAAACACTTTGGTAATGCTTCCCGTGCGAAAAGGAGTGCAGGTTGTAAACGGGGTCATTTGTGAAAGATTGCTGCTGCCATAGGCGCCCACCCATGCAGCCTGATTTGCCTTTTTAATGCCCAGCACTGACCCCGGCGCGGAGCTTGTTTTTTTATATTTATTGAGCAATTTCCGATATCTGCTGTTATCGGGGTGACCGATATAATAGGCCGGACAGGAAGTATCTTCTTTCTCAATTACTTCTGCCCGGCAGTATGAAAACAATAAACCGAAAAGAATCAGAAAATAAATGGTTTTCATTAATTATGTTTTTCTGTCGACAATAACTTCTTCATAGGCAGCCTGCTTTCTGTCTTCAATAATAGCTGCCGGGCGTGAGATTTATTATCAAATATAAAATATGCCCGTCAGGATCGTTTAACGTCTACATAATTTTTGTCTTCAGCAATTGTCTTTTATGCTGGAAATGATCTTTTCTTTCTGGAAAACGGAAAATCTGTTGCTTAGGATTATACTGGTCGCCATTACCGTTGCATTGACTAATATGGAAGTCCACAAGACTCACACCTGCGGCGAGGCAGCAAATACAGATGCCCTCCGGCACGCGGCAGCCACCTCAAACTTCAAACCGCGATTCGATAGGATTCAAATAAAAACCCCACCGCATGCGGTGGGGTTTTTATTTGAATCCTATCGAATCGCTTAGTTGATTTCCACGTCAGCGCCGGCTTCTTTCAGCTTGTTGGCGATATCGTCGGCCTCTGCCTTGGATACACCTTCTTTCACTGCCTTGGGAGCACCGTCAACCAGCTCTTTGGCTTCTTTCAGGCCAAGACCGGTCAGGTCTTTTACCACTTTCACCACGTTCAGTTTAGAAGCGCCACCGCTCTTCAGGATAACATTGAACGCTGTCTTCTCTTCTGCAGCGGCAGCACCACCACCACCTTCAGCAGCTACTACTACTGCTGCAGCAGCGGGTTCGATACCATATTCAGTTTTCAATACATCGGCCAGGTCCTGTACTTCTTTTACAGTGAGGCCAACCAGTTGTTCGGCTAATGCTTTTACGTCTGCCATTTGTTTAGTTTTTTACCGACTTCACAGCCTGTATGCTCCGCCGGCGATTTAAAAAAATACTAAATAGACCCCTCAGGCAGGGGAATTATATCGGGTTACTCGGCTGCTGCTGCTTCGGCAGGAGCGGCTTCTGCACCACCTTCTTTGTTTGCTTTTTCCAGCAGGGCAGCGATTACACGCTTAGCCGGTGACTGGAGCAGACCGATAACTTCGCCAATAAGCTCGTTTTTGGTCTTGATCTTGGTAAGGCTCTTCAACTGATCATCACCCACGTATATATCACCGTTGATGAATGCAGCTTTCAGCACGGGGCGTTCTGTTTTTCCATCAGTCCGGAAAGTAGACAGGATAACCGCCGGATCCTTGGGGTTGTCGCTGAACAGCAGTGCTGTTACATTGTTCAGTGCGGCATATACACCGGTGTATTTTTCCGCATCGAGCGACTCAAGCGCTTTTTTAATAAGCGTGTTCTTGGCCACCTTCATTTCCACCTGCTTGTCAAAGCAATGGCGGCGAAGCTTGGTTACCTGATCAACGCTCAGGCTTTCTGTATCGGTAATATAGAAGTTGCTATATTGAGTGAACTTACCTTTCAGCAGCTCGATCACTTCCTGTTTTTGTTCTTTTGTCATAACACAAAATTTGAGGGCTTAGTGAATGAATACTTTGGTGTCGATAGCGATACCAGGGCTCATGGTGCTGGCCATGCTCACGCCTTTCAGGTAAGTACCTTTAGCGGTAGCGGGTTTCAGCCTGATGAGGGCGTTGATCAGCTCCTGGCTGTTCTCGGCGATCTTCTCGGCATTGAAGCTTACGCGACCGATAGAAGCGTGAACGATACCAGCCTTGTCAACTTTAAAAGCGATCTTACCGCCTTTTACTTCATTTACCGCTGCAGCCACATCGTTGGTAACGGTACCTGTTTTGGGGTTGGGCATCAGGTTACGCGGACCAAGCACCTTACCCAGCTTACCGATTTTCGGCATCACGCTGGGCGTAGCGATGATCACGTCGATATCCGTCCAGCCGCCTTCGATCTTGGTGATGAACTCATCCAGGCCCACAAAATCAGCACCGGCATTCTTTGCATCATTCTCCTTATCGGGTGTGCAAAGAACCAGCACTTTTTTGGTTTTACCGGTACCGTGAGGAAGGGTTACGGTTCCGCGAACAGCCTGGTCTGCCTTTTTGGGATCAACTCCCAGGCGAATGTGCAGGTCAACGGAAGCGTCGAACTTGGTTGTATTCACTTCTTT
>JBDHYM010000075.1:0-12820 GCA_039811405.1 Flavihumibacter sp.
ATAAAGGATGTGCTGCGGCCAACCGATGTTGTCTTCGCGCACAATGACCGTATGGCTATGGCAGCGCATGAAGTGTACTCCGCGCTTGACATGGCCGGGCAAGCCCGCTTTATCGGTGTCGACGGAACGCCGGGGCCCGGCGGCGGTATTGAATTGGTGTCAGACAGTATTTTGTACGCTACCATGCTTTATCCCACCGGCGGGCAGGAGGCGATCCAGACTGCCTTCAGGATATTGAACAACGAATCGTTCAATAAAGAGAACCGGTTGCAGACGCTGGTGATCGACCGTTCAAATGTTCGGCTGATGAAATTTCAAACCGATAAGATCAACAGCCAGCAGAAAGACATCGAGCGGCAGCAGGGCCTTCTTGCCGAACAAAAAAAGATCTATAACGATCAGCGCATATTATTATATGTAGCGATTGCCACTATGCTGCTTTTGTTCATACTTGGCTCGATTGCCGTATATGCATTGCGTAATAACCGCAGAAAGAATAAAAAGCTGGCCGCGCAAAACCAGGAGATATCCTTTCAGCGGAATCAACTGGTCGAAATGACAGAACGGGCAAGGCAGGCAACCGATGCGAAATTCAATTTCTTTACGAGTATTTCGCACGAGTTCAAAACGCCGCTGACACTTATTCTTGGCCCGCTGGAGGAAGTGCTGCAGTCGCCGAAGCTTCATTTTTCGGCAAAGAATAACCTGAACCTCGTGCAAAAAAATGTTTTCCGGCTCCTCCGCCTGATCAACCAGCTAATGGATTTCCGGAAGATCGAGCATGGTAAAATGAAGTTGCGGGCGTCTGAGAACGACCTGGTAGCCTTTGTTACCGATATCGCTAACGCGTTTAGCGAGATGGCCAAACAAAAACACATCAGCCTGAGAGTCGATACCGGCGACAGGGAGCTCAAGGTATGGTTCGATGTGAATATGCTGGACAAGGTGATCTTCAACCTGCTGTCCAATGCTTTCAAATTCACGGGAGAGTATGGATTCATCACCGTCTCCATCGATAAAAGCGACGACGGGAAAATGGCCCTGATCAGGATAGAAGATACGGGTGTGGGAATGACGCCGGATTCGGTGGAACATGCATTTGACCTGTTTTACCAGGGCGATGAAATGGCGTACAAGGGTTCTGGCCTGGGGTTGACCCTTTCGAAAGAGCTCATCGAGCTTCACAAAGGACAGATCAGGTTAAAGAGTGAAAAATGGAAAGGAACTGCTTTCGATATCTGCCTTCCGCTGGGTAACCAGCACCTGGATGCGGATGAGCTGGTACAAGAAGCGGATGTTTTTGTTGCGCCATACGCCGATATCAAGATATATACAACCGATACAGGCCCCGTCAGCACGGCGCCGGAGGAGCGGGAAGAAAGCGGCAAAGTATTTTCCGTGCTGCTGATAGAAGATAATATCGATCTGCGACGGTTCATTCGTTCGCGGCTCGAGAACCTTTTCGAAATACACGAAGCCGATAACGGAATACTTGGATTGCAGCAAGCGTTTGAAATTGTTCCCGACCTGGTCATCTGCGATGTTGTTCTACCGGGAAAGAATGGCTTCCAGGTAACGGAAAAACTGAAAAGCGACTTGCGTACCTCGCATATACCTGTCATTATCCTTACCGCCAGGGGAGCCATTGAACAACAGATCGAGGGTATGAAACTGAAGGCCGATGCTTTTATCACCAAGCCGTTTAATCTTCAGTACCTGGAGGAGAATATAAAGAGCCTTTTGCAGAACAGGAGCCTGCTGCGCGAGCACTACAGCAGCGAATTACCCGTCGAGATAAAAGCCAGCTCGGCTAAAAAGCTTGACCGGAAATTCATCAATGAGTTCACCGCCATCGTCGAAAATAATATCTCCAATGAAAATTTCTCTGTAGAAGATATCTGCCGGGCGATCGGGATCTCCAGGGTGCAGCTATACCGGAAACTCAAGGCCCTTCTTGGCTATAATGTTAATGACTATATATTGAATGTGCGATTGCAAAAAGCAAAGTACCTGTTGGCAGCTAACAATTATTCGATCTCGGAAGTGGCATTCAAAGTGGGGTTTTCCTCGCAGGCTTATTTCTCCACTGTATTCAAATCGAAATTTGCCGTAACGCCTACCGAATTCAGGGAGACGGCCAAGGGCGCCGATAATGCCAATTAATGCCGGGCCCGTAATGTTTCGCGGTCAGCGAGCCGTTGGGCCGCTTCCAGCACCCTGTCTGTTTTTTGGCGTATATCTTCTTTTGTATTGACGATGCGTATTGCAGGAGCGATGCCTTTCCCTTCCCAACTGGCGCCCTGCGCATCGCGGTAGTCGCCTACGCTGATAAAATAGAGCCATCCGTTTAACAGTTCCCGCGCCGTAACGTCTGAAAGACCCCCGGCGGTAGTATCACCCACCTGCCTGATGTGATCCTGTGTGTTCATGGCCAGGGTAAAGGTTTCGGCGGCACTGGTGGTCCATCGTGTAGTCAGCAACACAACCGGCTTGTCATAGCCCTGCGCCCCGGGAATTACCTTCCATGATTGGGGTTCGGTGAAATTGGTTCTGCCGGGGCCGTTTCGCTTGCGAATGGTCATGTATGTTTTTTCGGCAACAGCGAAACGGCTTGCTATAGACCGGGCCGCTTCATCACTGCCGCCGCCATTGTCACGTATGTCGACCACCACTGCGCGCGTATGCTGCAATGCCTGGATGACTTTATCCAATTGCATTTTATAGAAGGAAACCGGCATGCCGAAATTGCCGAGATGCACGTAGCCGATATTTCCGTCGAGTACGCCGTAGTGAAAATGATCGTCGATTGTCACCAGCTCCGGTATGTATTTTTCCCTGACCAGGTCGATGGAGAAGTCCTGCTGCACCTTGTTCTCCCGGAAAAAAACACTGCTCTCGAAACGGGGAAGCGAGTGGCTGGTCGGTTGAAGGAATACATGTGGATCGTTCAGCGGCCTGATGAGCTCGCACAACTGTTCATACAGCTCCGTTTCAGACATTTGGTTGTTGATACGCGACCTGAATACGGTATGAAGCGAATCCCAGTTGATGCCTTTCACTTCAAACAGCCCGTACCAGCGGCTGTACCCCTGCCATATTTCTTCGAAATTGTTTACGGGGCTGTTGGGTGCTGTATTGGGCAGCAGCAATTTCTGACAGGAACTGTTCAGAAAGAATATGGCAGCCAGGTAATATATACGTTTCATGCTGTTGTTTTAAAGTGACTGTTATTTTACGGTGGCAATTACGCCGATATTGTTTTGGAAGAAAGTGACCGGTGCTTCGTGCTTGTAATGCATCCATTGCCCGGTATAATGCAATCCCAGCCCGGTTCTCTTCCCGATGGCATATTCATAGGTGGCGTTTATCTGTATGTTCTGGAAATCGGCTAGCCACGTAAACCGGGAACCCTGTTTGAAAAAAGTCTTGAAGCCTGAATCGCCTTCGGGTGAGCTGATGGTATTGTGATAGGGTAGCCTTGAGTTGCGCGCAAACAGCGGAATGGATATCCTTATATTGAAACTGTGCCTGGTGTTGAAGAGGATGGCGTGTTGGTAGTCGGCATTCAGGGAACTGCTGTTCAGCCAGCCCGTTCTGACAATATTGTCTGTATAAAAGAGCTGGTTGTTCAGGGAGGCGCCGACATAATCGTTGGTATGTATGGTGTTTGACCCCCATTTGGAAAAACCGTCAGACAGCGCCGTTAGGTAAGCGACCTGCATGTTAACGCTGTACAGCTTTCCGGTCAGGGGGAAAGAATCTTTTTTTGGTGTTCCGTCGGCATTGTAACCCGGATCATACAACTGACGCTGGTCATAGCCCGTAGGGAAAAACTTTCCGAGACTGCCGTCGATTTTTGCCCGTACCACTCTTTTCTGACTGGCATATTCGTAACCCAGCAGGAAAGTTTTTTCGCTGCTTTGGTACTTCAGTGGAGAAACCTGTTTGTCGATCATCCAGGTTCGCTGGTAACCGATCCCCGCCTGGAAGCGGTGTTGAGCGGCGGCGAGCATGCATTGCAGCGCCAGCAGCAATAAGAGGAGCGTTTGTTTTATCATTGTCTGTCCGTTTTCTGTTGTAAAAATGGATCACCATGCGAAAGACGGAAAGCAGATAATGATGAAGCGTATGGCCGGCCGGTTGAAGCGACGATTTTACGCTCCCAGCCACTTTATTCTCCCAGCCAACGTTTGAAGGCGGTCGATTTTTCACGGCTGATGATGACCGGCTCATTGGTAGCCGGCTTTACATCCACTTTCAATTTCTGGTTGAACCAGGCATGTATGGCGGTGATGGATGAGTGTGCCAGCAGGTATTTCCGGTTTGCCCGGAAAAACAGCCGGGGATTGAGCATTTGCTCCAGGTCGTCGAGTGAATGGTCGAGTATGTATTTCTGATCGGCGAAGGTGCGGGCATAGCTGATGCCGCCTTCTGAAAACAGGTAGGCGATACTGACGGCATCGATGCTGATCATTTTGGTGCCTGTTTTTATCAGGAAACGCTCTTTATATTGGGCTGAAAGCTGCTGCAACTTGTTGATCTCGTGGAAAAGCCTGTCTATCTGGTCTGCCACCAGTCGACGAACGGATGCATTCCTGAATTTGTCAATGGCTATTTTCAACTCACCCCTGTTAACAGGCTTGAGCAGGTAATCGATGCTGTTCAGTTTAAAAGCCTTCAGGGCAAACTCGTCGTATGCCGTAATAAAGATAACGGGAGCGGTAACAGTGACTTGCTGGAATATATCGAAACTTTGTCCGTCTTCCAGCTCAATATCCATCAGTATGAGATCCGGCGGAGGAGTGGTTTGCAGAAATTGCATGCTGCCATGCACCGAATGTGTAATGTGAATGTCATTCAGCGAAGCATCTATTTCAGCGACCATGTTCCTGAGCTGCCTGGCCAGCAGGGGTTCGTCTTCTACTATCAGCACCTTCATTTATTTCGCATATTTAATGAGCGGTATGGTTACCTGGAAACAGTCGCCGGTTTCCTCGATGGTTACACCCGGCTGCTTCAGATAATGGTATTTGGCGATGATATTTGCCAGCCCCTTTTTATGACTGAAGAAGCGGCTGTTTTTTTTCTGAAGATTGTTGACGACGTGCAGTTGACCAAGCTGGTCGGTGAATACGTGCACACGGAGTGGCCTCGCCGACGAAACGATGTTGTGCTTCACGGCGTTTTCAAGCAGTAGCTGGATGGTAAGCGGCGGGATGCCGAAGTCGCCGTATTTCGCGAGATCGGCAGAAATGCTAAGCTGAAAGCCGTCGCCGAAGCGTGTTTTCAGCATTTCTGCATAAGACTGGATAAAACCGATCTCCTCTTTCAGCGGGGTGAGCGACATGTCGTGTGCCTGGAGCAGGTACCTGTACACGGTGCTCATCTGTTCGAGAAAAAGCTTTGCGCGGTCTTTGTCTTCGTCGATCAGCGACGACAAAGATCCCAGCGTATTGAACAGGAAATGCGGGTTGAGCTGTACTTTCAGCAGGTCCAGTTCGGTTTGCAGGTTTTCCGCCCGCAGGGCTTCCGCCTCCACGGCGGTATTTTTCCAGTTCCTGAAATAATAAATGCCCTCGTATATACCGGCAATGATCAGCACGAACAGGATCGCTACAAAAATGCTGTACAGGTAGCCTTCCAGCGGAAAGCGATACCCCCAGAAAAGGCTTCTGTCGTACAGGTAAACATTGGCGCTTCGAACCAGCACGGTGAGAACGATACAGTACAGCAGGGTATGGGTAATGCGCTGGGTAGTACCCTCAAGTGCCGGGTATTTCTTCCGGAAATGAATGATAATCGGTCGGTTAACTTCCCAGAGCAGTGTCGTTTCCAGCATCGAGAGCAGGTAAATCGGCACAAAGCCGAAAACTTCGGGCCCGCTGTGGTTCCGGTTGAAAAAGATGATATGGCCCATCAGTCCGATGATGGGAACGCCGAGGAACCGGAACCATTTATCGTGTAGACGCTCAGTGTGCATGGCCGGCATGCAAATAGCCTTTTTTTCAGCAAGAATAGCATCATTCTCTGGTCAAACGACGAAATTTGATTTTGAAGTGTCGGTTTCCGGGGATGAATGCGCGTTTTTATTCATTTGGCATTTTGGGAACCAGGATATTAATTTTGATGTTTAATCGGCACACCGTAAAATTTTTTCTTTACAATGGCTAAATCGGTTATTAACAGCATACCCATTTCAGTGTCGTTAAACTCGACCCTGGAGTCGGCGGATATGCAGAAGACATCCACCAATAACAAACAGCGGCTGCTGGTCATTTCGGCGCTGGCTGTACTGGTGGCGGTTTCCATAAGCTTTATCGCCAAAGTACTGGTGTATCTGATCAGCCTGATAACCAATATTTCTTTTTACGGAAAATTTTCTATTGAGGAAGTGAGCCCGGCGGGAAATTCGCTGGGCCTCGGGGTTATACTGGTTCCGGTGCTCGGCGGTATTGTGGTCGGGCTGATGGCTTTATACGGATCGAAAGCGATTCGCGGTCATGGTATTCCCGAAGCCATGGAACAGATACTGACCAATCAAAGTAAGATCAAACCCACGATCACGTATCTCAAGCCGGTATCTTCTGCTATATCGATAGGGACCGGCGGACCTTTTGGTGCGGAAGGGCCTATAATTGCCACAGGTGGCGCATTGGGATCTACCTTTGGGCAATTATTGGAAATATCTCACAATGAACGAAAAATATTGCTGGCATCGGGTGCCACAGCGGGTATGTCTGCTATTTTCGGAAGCCCCATTGCGGCTATTTTCCTCGCGATAGAGCTATTGCTTTTCGAGTTTTCACCGCGGTCTATTATCCCGGTGGCCCTGGCCTGTATTACCGGTGCTGCGGGGCATCATCTCTTGTTCGGACAGCGCCCTGTTTTCGATATCAAGACAGCTATTGCAGCGGCCAGCAACACTGCTTTGCTGGCCTACAGTGTATTGGGTATTGTTATCGGATTATTGTCTATTGCCATCACGAAAATCGTTTACCTGATTGAAGATGGTTTTGAAAAGCTCCCGGTGCACTGGATGTGGTGGCCGGCGATTGGCGGTATTGCGGTAGGCGTTGTGGGTTATTTCGAACCGAGAACCCTGGGCGTTGGCTATAGCAATATAACAGATATACTTTCCGGAAGTCTTCCATTTCAATGGGTGGTATCGCTTTGTGTGTTGAAATTCATATCATGGGCCATCGCCCTTGGCAGCGGTACATCGGGCGGCACCCTGGCGCCCCTTTTAACCATCGGCGGCGCTGTCGGCGCTATTTTGGGAGGGTTTATCCTGCATTTGTTTCCTGCATCGGGTGTATCGGTGTCGCTCGCAGCCCTGGTGGGAATGGCGGCGATGTTTGCAGGTGCGTCAAGGGCGTTTATTACATCCATCATTTTTGCGTTAGAAACGACTGGTCAGTCAAATGCGCTGCTGCCCCTGCTGGCCGCCTGCAGCGCTGCTTATTTTATTTCATTTTTCCTTATGGAGAACACGATCATGACCGAGAAGATAGCAAGGAGAGGAGTAAAGACCCCCAGCTCTTATGAACCGGATATCCTGGAAAAGATAAATGTAGCGCAGGTAATGGACGACAGCGGGCTGATATTAAGCGCCGACAACAGCATAGAAGAAACGATTGAATGGCTGGAGAAAGAGCCCGATTACAGAAGCAATCATTTTATCGTATCAACCATCGGCGGAGAATACATGGGTATTATCAGCTCTTCGCAATTGTATAACAAAATAAATCTTCCTGGAACAAAGCTGAGCGACCTTATAAGACACAAGCCTTTTTCTGTCGAAAATATCAGCAGCCTGCGACAGGCCATTGAAATTATGGCCAGTGAAAATGTAGATGTGCTGCCGGTATTGTCAAGCGAGCGCCAGCACATTGTCGGTATACTGTCTTACACTAATATTTTAGCCAGCTATAAGATGGGCGCTGGTGAGCATCAGCGAAATCGCCCGCCAATTTCTTTAAGAAGAAATAGCTTAAAGCTGCTGGTGCATGGCAAAAGAATGAAACGTTTTCTTGCGTCCGGAAGATGAGACACGCCATTCAACTACGCGCCCAGCATTTTTCCCGTTCGCAAACAGGGGCGATTTCGCCCCGTTTTTTTGGCTTGCAACCGTGTGGCTTATAAAAGTAAGTCGCTTAATATTAAATAGTTGCAGCGATTTTTTGGTGTGCAAGCGGCGGAGTTTCGATTTACATATTGTTAATTAATTTCATTAATTTAATTGCTGGATTTTTGACTACACCCTTATACCGAAGTAGATGTTTTCTGCCTGTCCAATTCATTTATTCAGGATTCGAAATCATGGTTTAGTGATCTGGGGAAGTTTTGCCTTAACGGTGTTGTCTTGCAGGCAAAAGGCAGATACGGCAGTAATATCATTACCGTCGCCGCGTACAGATAGAATTATTGCGCATGCCGACAGCTTGCAGCTTGCCGGAAATATTGGTTCTTCCGTTGCATATCTTGATGCTGCATACAGGTACTTTTCCGAAGCCGGCCCGGTGGATCGCTGGCGGAAATACAGGTACATAGCCAACTATTATTTGAACAATGATATAGAAACCGATAAGGCAAGAATATACACCGACAGTATGATGCTTGTGCTGAAAGGGCGTGAGCGGCAGTATAAGGAAGCCTATGCACATACCTTGTTTACCAGGGGAGATGTGCTTATGTCGGAAAAAAAATACCAGGATGCATTTAATCTCTATTATGACGGTCATAGCTATGCGCAGAAAAACCTGGATATCTGTGAACAGGCGGCTTTTACGGGGCAATTGGCCATGATTCAATATTGGCAGATTCATTTTCGGGAAGCCATCCCCTATTTCCGGAAAGCGCTGGACGAGAACGCTCATTGCAGAAAAAAAGACGATTTTGAAAATAATTTCGTGCTGCCGCAACGTTGGCTCAATCACCTGGCCCTGTGCTACGAGATGTGGGGAAAAACAGACAGCGCGCTTTTCTACCTGGAAAAAGCGCTCGTGCTTATGCACGGCCAGGAGGCATTTTTCCCCGAAAATAAAATTGCCATTGAGATGGCGCGTGGTACGCTTGCCGGTAACCTGGGAGACGTTTACCTGGCATTGGAGCAATACGACTCATCCCGTTATTACCTGGAGGAATGCATCCGAATCCACGAGCGGCCAGGTTATAATGAGGTAGCAGCAAACCTGTCTAAGATCCTTATGGATTTTATTGATTTACGTCTCAACAGGCCTCTTTCCATACCGGATATACTCAACCGGAGCGAAGATAGCCTCAAGGCTGTTAAAGGCCACGAAACGGACAGGAGCATACTGATGCAATGCTGGTATCAACTGAAGGATGCCTATTATAGAGACGCCCATCGCATAGACTCCTCTCTTTTTTATCAGCAAAAGCTTCAACATTATGTCGATTCGACAAGAATGGCGCTGCGCGATTTCCGCCAGACCAATATGGAAAGCACCTTCGCCATCAGAGCCCAGCAATACCAGCTTTCTCTGCTCGGCCGGGATAACCAGGTTAAAAAAAGCTCATTGCTTATTACGATTGTATCGGGATCAATAGCGCTTGTTATTCTGCTTATCGTTTGGCGTAACCTGAAACGCTCCAGGGAAAATATTACCGAACTGACCCGTTTGAATTCGCAGGTGGCTGAACAAAATATCCAAATGCGATGTACGCTTGGCTCGCTTGAGCAAAGCCAGGTCGATAATACGCGCATGATAAAGACCATCGCGCATGACCTGCGTAACCCGATCGGCGCGATCAAGATGGCGGCTACGCTGATCTCCATGGAATCCGTAAGCCAGCCGGAAGACAAAAAAATACTGGATATAATCAGCCGGTCGGCGGAAAGTTCTTTACAGATGGTGGATGATTTGCTTTGTATTCCGGCCAAATCAGAAGAAATCAGGAAAGAGCCCGTTGATCTGGCGGCTGTGCTGCAATATTCCGTAGACCAACTGAAGCACAAAGCAACAGCCAAGCAGCAATACATCGAGCTGAATACCCTGCCTGTTATACTGCCTGCAGACGGCGAGAAGCTATGGCGGGTTATCAGTAACCTGGTCGCCAACGCAATCAAGTTCAGTCCCGACGGCACTGTCATTCATGTAGACATGGAAAAAGAGGACCAATGGGTGCGTATTGCTGTCAGGGACAACGGTATCGGGATACCCGAAGAAATGAAGAACAAGATATTCGACATGTTTACGGAAGCCAGGAGACCTGGCACTGCGGGGGAGAAACCGTTTGGGATAGGCCTGGCCATTTCAAAGCAGATCGTAAAAGCGCATGGAGGAAATATTTGGTTTGAGAGTAAGGTCGGAAACGGGACAACCTTTTGGGTGGAGCTTCCTGGCAGTGAAGGGGTATGAAAAATAAAAAAGACCCTGTAAATTATTGATTTACAGGGTCTTTTGTGCCCAGGACTGGATTCGAACCAGCACGCCGTTTCCAGCACCACCACCTCAAGGTGGCTTGTCTACCAGTTTCAACACCTGGGCCCCGAAAGCGGGAGGCAAATGTAAGGAAATCGACCTTTCCCACAAGAAATTTTCACCCGTCGGGTCGTACCCGTCAGGTGGCACCCGACGGGTGCTACCCGACGGGTAGTTCGATCCGGAATGTCGTGCCCTTGCCGGGCTCGGAATATTTTACGGTCAGCGAACCATTGTGGTACTGCTCAATGATGCGGCGAGAGAGCGAGAGCCCCAATCCCCAGCCACGCTTTTTAGTGGTGAAGCCGGGGTTGAACACCCGGGCGATATTAGCGGCTGAAATCCCCTTGCCGGTATCGGTGGTGTCTATGATCACCCGCGCACCCTGCTGCCTGATATCGATCGTGATTTGGCCGCTGCCCTCCATGGCATCCAGCGCATTTTTCAGCAGGTTTTCTATTACCCAGTCGAACAGGGTGGGCGAGAGGGGCAGCGTCAGCGAAAGGGGGGCATGCAATTCAAACCGCACTTTCTGCGATGCACGCCTTTTCACATAGTCGGTCACTGCGCCCACTTGAGCCACCAGGTCGGTCGGCTCCAGGTGCGGCGTGCTGCCGATCTTGCTGAAGCGGTCGCTCACCAGCCGCAGCCGGTCCACATCTTTCTCTAGCTCACGCGTAATTGTTTCTTCCTGTCCCGAGCTTTTCAGCATTTCTACCCAGCCCTGCAGCGAGGTAAGCGGGGTGCCCAGTTGGTGCGCGGTCTCTTTGGCCATCCCCGCCCAGAGCTGGTTCTGCGCCGATCGGTGCTGTGTGGTAAGCAGCAGCAGCAGCAATAACAGTAATAGCCCTACGATAAAAAGCTGCACGATCGGGTAGTACCGTACTTCCGCCAGCAGACGCGTATTGCCGTAATAGTATTTATTCGCCATATAAGGCGCTTCGCTCAGCACAATCACCAGTGGTTCATTGGCTTTTTTGAATTCGCGCAGCTTTGCAGGCAAAAAGCCGCGGTCGGTTTCGGCCTGCATGGAGTCAAGATTGATATAGCTCACTATGCTGTCGCGCTCGTTGGTCTCGATGATAGGAATCGAAGTCTGGTCGTTCCGGATCATATTGGGGAGCACAAGCGACTGGTCGGGGTTGTCGAATATCGCTTTGCTGGCCGCTACCCATAGCTCTACCTTGTTCCTTTCTTCCCGGGCGATCTTGCCTGCCAGGTAACGCGAATAAAAGATGGTGCCGGTCACAATACTGAGGGCAATCAGCGTTAACCACAGGCGCCAGTTGGAGAGAAAGGAGATCATCCGACTAAATTAGGGATTCGTATTAGACGGTTCCTGTATTTTTGGCCCCTAATTTTTATCGTTTGCCCGCCCGCATAGCCATCGTCATATTGAACTGGAACGGCCGCCGCCACCTCGAGACCTTCCTGCCACAGGTGATCGCGTACAGCACGCCACTGGCAGACGTTGTTGTGGCCGACAATGCATCGACCGATGATTCGCTGCCCTGGCTCGCGGCCAGCCACCCTTCGGTGCGCATCCTGCCGCTGCCTAAAAACTATGGTTTTGCGAAGGGGTATAACGAAGCGCTCAAGCAGCTCGATCACGAATTTTTCTTACTGCTGAATTCGGATGTGGAAGTGACACCGCAGTGGCTGGAGCCTATGCTCGAATGGCTCGACAGCCATCCGCAAACAGCCGCCTGTCAGCCCAAGATCAGGATGTATGCCCATAAACAGTCATTCGAATATGCCGGCGCTGCCGGCGGATGGCTGGATCATTTCGGTTATCCATTTGCGAGAGGAAGGATCTTCGATTTCTGCGAAACCGACAACGGGCAATACGATGACATAGCGCCCATATTCTGGGCCAGCGGTGCAGCTATGCTGGTGCGTACGAAAGCCTTCCGTGAAGTGGGTATGTTCGATGAGTTTTTCTTTGCTCACCAGGAAGAGATCGACCTGTGCTGGCGGCTTCAACTGGCCGGCTGGAACATTATGGCGGTGCCGCAATCGGTGGTTTACCATGTGGGCGGTGGTACGCTTCCCAAGGGCAATGAATGGAAAGTATTCCTGAATTTCCGCAATAACCTGGTAATGCTGGCCAAAAACCTGCCCTGGTGGCAGGTGGTATTGAAGATTCCATTGCGCCTGCTGCTCGATGCAGTTTCCGCCTGGAAAAGTCTTTTTGGGAAACAGGGCATTTATTTTAAAGCCATTCTCGAAGCGCATATCGGCTTTTTCGGGTGGCTGCTGTTGCACCGGCATCGATCGGTATTCCCGAAAAAACGCCATAAACGCCTGCAGGGATGGTTTCGCGGCAGCGTGGTATGGCAACATTTCATAAAAGGAAGGAAACAATTTTCCGAAAT